>JAQSWC010000237.1 GCA_029266815.1 Paucimonas sp. | reverse complement strand
TATTTATCTGCTCAAGAAGCATGCGGGACAACGTCTCTTTTGCTGGTCCCTGGCATTGATACTCGGCGGCGCGATTGGAAATGTAATTGACCGTATTGCCTATGGCCATGTGATCGACTTCCTCGATTTTCATGTCAACAACTGGCACTGGCCTGCCTTCAACGTTGCCGACAGCGCGATCTGCGTCGGCGCCGCCATGTTCGTGATTGACGAACTGCGCAGGGTCAACCGCTAGAAGGTGTGAGCCTGCAGGCGTAGCGAAACCATTCGTTACGCCTTTTGTTATCGGGACTGCTACACTACCGCGACGCATTCAGGAGCACTGATCACTGATGGATCTCGCCGGGAAAAAAATCGTATTGGGTCTGACGGGCGGCATTGCCTGCTACAAGGCAGCCGAGCTGACACGCGCATTGATGAAGGAAGGCGCGTCGGTGCAGGTCGTCATGACCCAGTCCGCGATGCAATTCATCACCGCCGTCACCATGCAGGCGCTCTCCGGCCGCACCGTGTACACCGATCAGTGGGACGGGCGTGTCGCCAACAACATGGCGCATATCGATCTCACACGCGATGCGGACGCGATCGTGATCGCGCCGTGCTCGGCGGATTTCATGTCCAAGCTTATGCACGGTGGATGCGATGACCTTCTCTCCACGCTGTGCCTCGCTCGCCCGGCTCACCTTCCGTTTCTCATTGCGCCGGCGATGAATGTCGAGATGTGGCAGAACCCCGCCACGCAGCGGAATGCCCTCCAGTTGAAGGCGGATGGCATTGCGCTGCTCGGCCCGGATGCCGGCGAACAGGCCTGCGGCGAGGTTGGGATGGGGCGCATGCTGGAACCGGAACAACTGCTGCACGAAATCGTTGCAGCCTTTCAGCCCAAGAGCCTCGCCGGCAAGCGCGTGCTTGTGACGGCAGGTCCCACCTTCGAACCCATCGATCCGGTACGCGGACTGACCAACCGGTCTTCAGGAAAAATGGGATATGCGGTTGCCCGCGCGGCATATGAAGCCGGCGCGGAAGTAACGCTGGTGTCTGGTCCCACGGCACTTGCGGCGCCGCACGGCGTGCATCGTATCAACGTGCAGACCGCCGAGCAGATGCATGACGTGGTAATGGCGCATGCCGAGGCCAATGATGTATTTGTCGCTGTTGCGGCCGTTGCAGACTGGCGCGTGGCGAACGTGAGCGAACAGAAGCTGAAAAAGAGTGGCGACAGCCCGGCGCCGTTGCTTCAGTTCGAACAGAATCCGGACATTCTCGCAGCGGTTGCGGCGCGGACCAATCCTCCATATTGCGTCGGCTTTGCAGCCGAATCGGAAAATCTGTTGCAGTACGGTGAAGAAAAACGCAAGAAGAAAAACATTCCCCTATTGGTGGGAAATATAGGCCCGGACACGTTCGGCAAGGACGAGAATGAACTTGTCGTCTTCGACGCGAACGGTCACAAGCGGCTCACTCTTGCGTCGAAAATGCAATTGGCGCGCCAGCTCGTTGCCGAAATCTCCTCCCGCCTGCCCTGATTTCTGTTTTTATTCCCCTGGCTTTACTTTCATCAACACAATATGAAGAAACTCGATGTAAAAATCCTGGATGCCCGCATGAAGGACCTGTTGCCGTCCTATGCGACCGAAGGTAGTGCCGGCCTTGATTTGCGTGCCTGTATCGACGCACCACTAACCATCAAGCCGGGTGAAACGCATCTGATTCCGACCGGCCTTGCGATCCATATCGGAGACGCGGGATACGCGGCCATGATCCTTCCTCGCAGCGGCATGGGCCACAAGCACGGCATCGTTCTGGGGAACCTGGTCGGCCTGATCGATTCGGACTACCAGGGGCAGCTCATGGTCTCCACGTGGAACCGCGGCCAGAATGAATTCGTGCTGAATCCGATGGAACGTCTCGCACAGCTCGTCATCGTGCCTGTCATCCAGGTCGAATTCAACGTCGTGGACGAGTTCGAATCCAGCGAACGCGGAAGCGGTGGATTCGGCAGCACTGGAAAACACTAGAACCTCGCTCACTGCAAGGCCCGTCCTGCCGGGAAAACAGGTTCCGAACAACAAGGATATTGAATGCGAAATATTTCGCGGCTTTTCACACTCTTCTTCATTTTGTTGCTGGGCGCCTGCGCGACCCAGCAACAACCCGCAGCGCCGGTTATTGAACCGCCACCACCGGTGAAAAAAACACCCGATCTTCCCCCGGTCAGCCAGGCGGAAAAACAGGCTCTGATGGCGATGGTGTCGGCACACGATCGGCTCTACCGTGTCGCTGCGCCGCTCCTGATCAACAACGCGCCGCTATGCAAGAAATTCGCCCGCAACCTGCTGGGCTTCACAGCCAAGAACAAGTACTCCTACTCTGCGGAATACGTGAATGCAGCCGAGCAGGTGCTTGGCCTGAATGACCGCTTGCAAGTCACCGGCGTGCTCGCCGGCGGCGGAGCTGCGAAGGCCGGGGTACTGCGAGGCGACAGGCTCGTATCGGTGGAAGACCAGGCTCTGCCTGAAGGCGAGAACGCGGAATCCCAGGCCAAGGCAGTGCTCGGCCCGCTCGTCAGCGGTCGAAGCGGCGTCAAGCTGTCGGTTGACAGGAAAGGCACGCCCGTGACGCTGAGCGTGCCTCTCACGCACGCCTGCGCATTCGGCATCGAGCTGGGCAACGCGGATCTCGTGAACGCGTATGCGGATGGACAGCGCACGATGATCACGCGCGGCATGCTGGCGTTCACCCGGAACGACAATGAAGTTGCCTACGTGCTGGCCAAGGAAATGGCGCACAACGTCCTCGGCCATGCGAGGACGCTCCGCATGGCGGCGACTATGGACGGGATCATCGACAACCTGGTGCGCATCCGGCCCGAACTCGGCACCATGAACGGCATGTCCGGCATCAAGCCGTTCCCTGCCGAGGTGGACGCGGCCGCCGACACGCTGGCCCTCTATATGCTGGCGCGCGCAGACTATGACATCGATGGCGCGCCGCTTTTCTGGCAGCGGCTGGCCGATCAGCATCCGGCAGCGGCGCTGAACGGATATACCGCGATCCATCCTGCATCTGCCGTGCGGCAGGCGGCAATGAAGAAAACCATTGCAGAGATAAAAGGAAAACAGGCACGCAACGCACCGCTGCTGCCTGCGGAACCGGCGTCTAAACCCGCAGCGCCGGCAGCAGCCACCCCCGGGCCGGCATCATCGGCGGCTCAGCCGGCGCCCAGTGCCACAGCGACGCGATAAGTGGCAAACGAAGCGAGATAGGCCAGTCCAAAGAGGTAACCCGCCATCACCAGCGGCATCTTCCATCCGCCGGTTTCACGCTTCACTGTCGCCAATGTCGCCAGGCATTGCGGCGCAAAGACGAACCAGGCCAGCATCGAAAATGCAGTTGCCAGGCTCCAGCTCTGAGCGATAAGCGGGGCCAGGGCTTGAGCGGTGTCGTCGCCAGTCGACGACAGGGCATACACGGTTCCCAGGGCACTGACAGCCACTTCACGCGCCGCCATTCCTGGCACCAGTGCAATGCTGATCTGCCAGTTGAAGCCAATAGGCTCAAATACTGCCGCCAAAGCGCGACCGATATAACCGGCGAAACTGTATTCGATGGGTGCACCGGTCGCGCCGGCAGGCGGCATGGGATAGCTGGCGAGGAACCAGAGGACGATCGTCAGCAGCAGGATAATGCCGCCCACACGCTTCAGGAAGATCATTACACGCTGTTTCAGGCCGATCAGGATGTTGCGCACGGCAGGCAGGTGATAGATCGGCATCTCCATCATCAGGGGCCTTACCTGGCGGCCTGCTTCGGTGAAGCGCTTCAGCACCCAGGCCACGATCATTGCGCCGACTATGCCGGCGCCGTACAGCCCCAGCAGCACCAGGCCCTGCAGTTCGAAGATGCCGACTTCCCGTTTCGGAATGAAAGCGCCAATCAGGAGCGCATAGACCGGCAGCCGCGCAGAACAGGTCATCAGCGGCGCAATCATGATGGTGACCAGCCGGTCGCGCGGATTGGCGATGGTGCGGGTGGCCATGATGCCGGGAATCGCGCAGGCGAAGCTCGACAGCAGCGGAATGAAGGAGCGCCCGGACAAGCCTACGCCGCCCATCAGCCGATCGAGCAGGAATGCAGCGCGCGGCAGATAACCGGACTCTTCGAGCACGAG
>JAQSWC010000236.1 GCA_029266815.1 Paucimonas sp. | reverse complement strand
GCCGGCTTGCACCAGCACTCGTTCATGTACAAGGTGATCGGAAAAGCGCCCGCTGTCTTTCCGGAAGAGGCGAACGATGTAGTCGGGATACCAACCCGAATGACGGATGAAACGGCCGCAGAAGCTGGAGAGGCGTGGCACTTCATAGGCTGCGTGGCGCGCATTTCCGAGCACCATCAGGATCTCGTCCTGCAATTCCTTGGTTACGCGTTCATCGGCATCGATGGAAAATATCCATTCGCCGGTAGCGGCGTCGAGTGCTCGGTTTTTCTGCGGGCCGAATCCGGGCCAGTCCGCCGTTTCAATGACCGTGGCGCCAGCCTGGCGAGCAAGCTCGATCGTGCCGTCGGTACTCCCCGAATCCACTATAATCCGCTCATCCGCAAAAGCGACGCTGGCGAGGCAGGCCCCGATATTGGCTGCCTCGTTTTTTGTAATGATGACGACGGAAAGTTTCATGCGGCAGTTGATGTTTCGCGGAAGACAGATCGCGTGAATTGTAATCGTTTTGATGCCGCTTTCGAAGCTTTCGCCGCTTTGCAGGTTCATCGTTCCGGGCGCCCGCCTTTCACCCACATTTTGATGGCCGCAAGATGAAATTGCCCCAGAATCTGAAGCGCCTGCTGGCGATGATCAAGCCTTACCGCAAGCGCACGGCGCTCGCCGTCGCCGGCATGGCCATCACCGCATCAACCGAGCCGACGGTTGCCTATCTGTTAAAGGAATTGCTGGACAAGGGCTTTGTCGGGAAGATGAACTTCTCTCCCTGGCTGGTACCCTTGTTCCTCGTTGGCCTGTTCGTCATCCGCGGCGCTTCCACTTTCATGACGACCTACATGATGACGTGGACCACCAGCCGCCTTCAGAACGACCTTCGCCGCGCACTCCATGCACGGTTGCTCGACGTGCCACTCGCGTTCTATTCATCGCATTCGAGCGGGAAGGTCCTGAACGCGATGATGTATGAAACGCAGCAGATGATCGACATGATCAAGAATGTGATCACTTCCCTGATCCGCGACAGTCTCACTGCTCTCGGCCTGTTTGGGGCACTGCTGTGGTTTAACTGGAAGCTCACATTGATTACGCTGGTGCTGATCCCGACCACGGCGTTCGTCGTGCGCAAGACCGGCAAGCGCCTGCAGAAACTCAATCAAGGGTATCTTGCGCTGAACGGCGAAATGACACAGGTGCTGGAAGAGACGATGCGGGCGCAGCAGGTGATCAAAATTTTCGGCGGGCATGCCTACGAAAAGGGGCGCTTCGAGCAGCGTGCCGACAAGCTGCGCAACTACATGATGAAAATGGCCAGCACTTTTGCAGCGACCGTTCCGATCACGCAATTCATCGCCGCCTGCGCGCTGTCGGTGGTAATTGTGATTGCGCTGTTGCAGGCTCAGGCCGGTGAGTCGACTGTCGGCGGCTTTGCTGCCTTCATTACCGCAATGCTGATGCTGCTCACTCCGTTAAAGCGCATTGCTGAAGTCAACGGGCCGTTGCAGCGCGGGCTGGCAGCCGCCGATGAGGTATTCGGCATGATCGATGCGCAGATCGAGCGTGAAAATGGCAAGGTACTGCGCACTCGCGCGCAAGGGGCCATCGAATTTGTGAACGTGCAGTTCCGTTATCCGGATCAAGAGCAGGCGGCGTTGAGTGGCATCGACCTCGCTATCCGACCCGGTGAAACCGTCGCATTTGTCGGCATGTCAGGCGGCGGTAAATCCACCCTGGTGAATCTGGTACCTGGCTTTTATTCCGTAAGCGGTGGTGAGATTCGCCTGGACGGCGAGCCCATCGAGAACATTGCCCTTTCCAGCTTGCGCGGGCAGGTTGCCATGGTGAGCCAGCATGTGGTGCTGTTCGACGATACGGTGGCAGCCAATATCGCCTACGGCGACGCCAATGCCGATAGGACGAGGATCGAGGCGGCAGCACGTGCTGCCCACCTGGACGAGGTGATCGCCAAGCTGCCTCAGGGAATGAACACCATGATCGGCGACAACGGCAACCGGCTTTCCGGAGGCCAGCGGCAACGACTCGCCATAGCGCGCGCGATCTACAAGGATGCGCCGGTACTGATACTGGATGAAGCGACTTCGGCGCTCGACACCGAGTCCGAGCGCGCAGTGCAGGCGGCACTCGAGGGATTGATGCAGGGGCGTACTACGCTGGTGATTGCGCACCGGCTTTCTACCATCGAACGCGCAGACCGCATCGTAGTGCTGGCCGAGGGCCGCATCGCGGAAATAGGCTCGCACGCAGAATTGCTGGCGAAAAACGGTGTGTATGCCAATCTTTACCATTTGCAGTTCGCCGGCCAGGATTGAACAAGACTGACGATATGAGTGACGATAAGCTGAACGGCACACCCCGCTCCGGCCTCGAGCCAGATGCGGGGCCGCGCATCCTGATTATTTCACCCAACTGGATCGGTGATGCGGTCATCTCGCAGCCCTTGCTGCAGCTCATCAAGAAGCGCCATCCCCGATCTCGTATCGATGTGCTTGCGCCTTCGTGGGTTGCGCCGGCATGGAATGCGATGACCGAGATCGATGATGTCATCGAGGCGCCGTTCCGGCACGGTGCATTGCAGTTGAAAGAGCGATGGAAATTCGCCAAGCAGTTGCAGAAGTCGGGCTATGCAGAGGCCTATGTATTGCCGAACACACTCAAGTTCGCATTGATTCCGTGGTTGGCGCGAATTCCGAAACGTATCGGTTATGTCGGCGAAATGCGCTATGGGTTACTGAATGTCCTGCATCGCAAGTATTCCGACCTGCCCCGGCCCATGGTGTCGTTCTATGCAGCCCTGGCAGATACGCCGGCTCGCGCTGCACCGGCTCCAAGCGAACTGCCCAAACCCCGCTTGAGCGTTCCGGCGGATCGGCAGGCAGCGGTAGGTCGTGAATTTGGCATTGAAAGTGGCACGCGAGTGATCGTCTTTGCCCCGGGCGCGGAGTTCGGTGCCGCCAAGCGCTGGCTGCCGGAGCACTTTGCTCGACTAGGAGACCTGGTGCGACAGCATTTTCCCGAAATGCAGATCGTTCTCCTCGGGTCGCCCAAGGACAGGCCGGGCTGTGATGAGATCGTCGCGCTGTCTCCTTATATGCACAATCTTGCCGGCGTGACGTCGCTGAGTCAGGCGATCACTCTGTTGGCGCGGGCTGATGCAGTGGTAAGCAACGATTCCGGTCTCATGAATATTGCTTCGGCATTGAACCGCCCCACGTTGGCGATATATGGGCCGACCGATTACCGGCATACGCCGCCTTTCTCGGATGTGGCCAAAGCGCTGTCTTTGGATCTTCAATGTGCACCGTGCCACCAGCGGGAATGTCCCTTGGGTCATCACGATTGCATGAAGAAGCTGACGCCCGATATGGCTTGGCAGCCTCTGAAACAGATGATCGATGTCCGCTAAAGGCGCGATAGAAGCCGTAGCCGTAGCCGGCGCGACGAGGGCCGCCCCTGCGCGGAAATCAATGACGCTCAGGCCGCGCGGTCCAGCATGAACTGCACATAACGCCGCACGCCCGCATCCACGTCGAGGAAGGGTTCGGTGTAGCCTGCGCCGCGCAACGCTTCGATATTGGCCTGCGTATAGCTCTGATATTTGCCATGCAGCGCTTCAGGCATCGGCACGTAAGTGATCAATTCCTTCTGCATCTCTGCCAGGGAGAGCGGCGATACGGGCGTGCTGCTCTGCTCGATCTGCTTCGCATCGCGGAGCGCGTTGATCGTGGCGACCGCCACGTCGTTGAAACTCTGCGCCTTCCCTGTCCCAAGATTGAAAATCCCGGAACGATCAGGATGATCGAGGAAGAACATGTTCACCTTCACTACGTCTTCCACCGACACGAAATCGCGCAACTGCCCGCCGTTCGGATAGCCGTCGCTGCCGGCGAACAGTTTCACTTTGCCTTCGGCGCGATACTGGTTGAAGAAATGATACGCCACTGATGCCATGCGGCCCTTGTGCGACTCACGCGGCCCATAGACATTGAAGTACCGAAGGCCGACTACCTGCGTGCTGCTTCGCTGCAGTCGGCGGCGCACCACCTGGTCGAACAAGAATTTGGAATAGGCATACACGTTCAGCGGCGCTTCGTGTTCGCGGTTTTCGACGAAGACATTGCCGCCACCGTACACCGATGCCGAGGACGCGTACAGAT
>JAQSWC010000007.1 GCA_029266815.1 Paucimonas sp. | reverse complement strand
GTACGCCGGCTTTTCCTTCGCGGACGTCCTTGCGCACGATCGACGAATTGCCGAGTATCGCGAGCAAAGGATAGGGGCCGTCCGTCTCTCGCGGAATCAGCGTGCAGCTTCCTGGAGTCGGCGCTGGCGCAGGTGCTGGCGCGGGAGCGGGAGCGGGAGCGGGAGCGGGAGCTGGCGCGGGCGCGGGCGTGGGTGCAGGTGCAGGTGTGGGAGCCGGGGCGCTGCCGCTTGCCGTCGATGCGACTGGCGCACCGCCCGCACTGCCGCCTCCCCCGCAACCCATCAGTCCCAATAAACCCAGTCCACCCAGTTTTCCAAGCGCTGCACGGCGCGATGCCGCCGATATCCCCTTGCCTGCCTTTGACATGAATCATCCCCTTATCATGAAGCGCCCACCCGTCTTCGCGGGAGGCTGGGCGTTGGACTTCGGGAATGAGAAAACAATGCCGTCACTGCGAGGAGGATAGCGGCGCATCAATCCGTCAGTGTGCCCGGCGGGAAACCATCAAACGCCACGGTTGGCGCAACAGGTTTTGAGGAAGCAATCCAAGTCGAACTCCCGTGGCAGCCATACTTTGTCCAACAGGCGCTCACGCGGCAGGTAGAGATAGGTAGCTGCAGTTAAAATGCTTCCGTCCGGCAGGCAGACAATCACATTCTCGCGGACATAATCGTTGCCTTCGAACACATCCAGCGCCTTCAGGTCGTCGCTATCCACATCGAAGTACAACACGCCTTCCACCGATTGCCCCGAGATCGCGATCATGCCGGGATACGTCTCCTGCATCACGCAATAGCGCTGGAATCCCTGCGCCACGGCAGGCTGGAAAAAGTAGCGCCCGCGGACCACTCGCTCCCACACTTCGGGGAACATCAGCGAGCCATACGTGAAGACGGTAGAAGGCAAGGAGAGGGAAAACGAAACCGGGGAAAGCAGACTATACTGCGGCACGATTTTTCCTACAACGGAGACGAACATGCAATCCACCCGCATCCGGCTGACCGCCAACGGCCCCGAGTTTTCACGCATCGTACTCGGAATGTGGCGTCTGCATTCCTGGCAACTGAATCCGTCGGAACGGCTGGCCATGCTGGAGCAGGCGCTGGAGCTCGGCATCACCACCATCGACCATGCCGACATCTACGGCAGCTATGCGGGCGAAGCATTGTTCGGCGAAGCGCTGGCGCTGAAGCCCTCGCTGCGCGACAGGATCGAGATCGTCACCAAATGCGGCATCAAGGGAATGTCGCCAAACCGGCCGCATCACGGCATCAACCATTACGAAACCAGCCGCGAACACATCATCCAGTCGGCGGAGAATTCCCTGCGCGATCTGCGCACCGATCACCTCGACCTGCTGCTGATCCACCGGCCCGATGCGTTGATGGAAGCAGACGAGGTGGCATCCGCTTTCGAATCGCTGCAGAAATCGGGCAAGGTCAGGCATTTCGGCGTATCGAACTTCATGCCCTGGCAATTCGAGTTGCTGTCTTCGCGCTTCCCGCTGGTGACTAACCAGATCGAACTTTCGGTCATGCATCTCGAGCCGCTGCACGATGGCCAGCTCGACCAATGCCAGCGCCTGCGCTTTGCACCGATGATCTGGTCGGCTCTGGCCGGCGGACATCTCTTCACCGAGGAAAACGATCGTACCAGGCGCGTGCGCGCCGCGCTCTCGCTGCTGGCCGACAAGTACGGCGTATCGCCTACCACCATCGCCTATGCGTGGGTGCTGCGCCACCCGAGCAAACCTATCGTGCTGACAGGCTCGCGCCGTATTTCAGCTGCCGGCGAAGCCGTGGCGGCAACTGCGATCACACTGACTCATGAAGAGTGGTACACGCTGTGGTCCGCGTCGACCGGCACCAGCGTGCCTTGACGCGGCAGCCCGGCTCAGGCGTTGCCGTGCCAGGTGCGGTACCACGCGGTGAAGTCGTCTGCAGCTACCGGCTCGCAGACATGGAAACCCTGCGCATGATGGCATCCGTGTGAACGCAGGTAATCCATCGCGTGCGCGGACTCGATGCCTTCGGCGACGATTTCCAGATTCAGCGTGCGGCCGAGCGCAATGATCGCCTCCGTCACTGCACGGCTCGCCATGTCGGTATCGATGCGGTTCACGAAGGATTTGTCGACCTTGATCTTGTCGATCGGCAGCCGGCTCAGATAGCTGAGACTGGAATAGCCGGTGCCGAAATCATCGAGCGCGATCTTGATGCCGAGCTCCTTGAAGCGCACCAGGGCACCGATCGCATGCTCGAAATTCTCCATCAGCGCCGTCTCGGTCAGCTCCAGTTGCAGCACCTCCGGACTGACATTCATGTCGCGCATCGCGGCGCCGAAACGTTCCGCGAAATGCTTGTGCCGGAACTGTACCGCCGACACGTTGACCGCAATCGGTATGACGGGAAGCCCTCCGCTCTGCCACGCATGATGCTGGCGGCAGACTTCGGACAAGACCCATTCTCCCAGCGAATCGATCAGCCCCGCGGATTCCGCCACGGGAACGAAGCGTTCCGGGCCGATATCGTCGTGAGGCCAGCGCAGCAGGGCTTCCACGCCGATGACCTTGCCGTTGGCGATGTCGACCACCGGCTGATAGTGCAGCCGGAACTCGTCCTCGAACAGCGCCTTCTTCACCTTGGACTCGATAGCCGTCTGCTGATGTGCGCGCTCGGCGATTTTCTGTGAGTAGAACTGGAAATGGTTGCGCCCGTTCTGCTTGGCCTGGTACATGGCCGCGTCGGCGCACTGAATGAGTCCGTCGATGTCTGCGCTGTCGCGAGGATAGATGCTGATGCCGATGGAGGAAGACAGGGCCAGTTCATGGCCGCCATAGTGATAGGGGCGGTTGATGTCGTCCACGATATGGCGCGCGACTTCGGCGGCTCCGTCGTCGTTGGGCACGTTCGGCAGGAAGACCAGGAACTCGTCGCCGCCGAGGCGGAACGCCATGTCTTCCTTGCGGATGTTGGCTCGCAAGCGCTGGGCCACCTCGCGCAGCACGGCATCGCCGGCCTCATGGCCGCAGGTGTCGTTGATCGGCTTGAAGCGGTCGAGGTCGATGAACATGACGGCGGCGTTGCATTGCGTGCGCTGCGTATGTGCCAGCAGATGCGGCGCATATTCGAACAGCAGCGCGCGGTTCGGCAGGCCGGTGAGCGGATCGTGCAAGGCCGCCTGGCGGGCACGCTCCTCCGCACGCTTGCGCTCGGTATAGTCGTGCGTCACGCCCATCACTTCACGCACGCTGCCGTCGTCGCCGGCCAGCGGCACGCAGGTGACGCGCAGATTGCGTTCGCCGTCCTCGCCCGGAAAGGCGATATCGACGGTTTCCACCTTCGCGTTTTCGAAAGCAGACAGCAAGGTGGGTCGCCACCGCGATGTGAGTTCGACCGGCCAGATCTCGTCTTCGCGCTTGCCGATGAAGGCCGGCACCGGCATGCCGGTGATCTGCGTGGTGGCGGGGTTGATGTACTGGATGCGCAGATCCCGGTCGTAGATCACCACCACATCCGGAATGTTGTCGAAGGCCAGCCGAAAGCGTGCCTCGTTGGTGCGCAACGCCTGTTCCATGCGCTTGCGTTCGCTGATATCGGAAAGAATGGTGACGGCGCCGATCCGGTCCCCGTTGTGAATCAGCGGCGAACTGACGCATGACACGAAGAGGAGCTCCCCGTTCTTGCGGTACATGGTTTCCTCATCAATGCGCTCGACCGCGCCGGCGGATATCGCGCGCATCAGCCGGCATTCCACGCCGGGATACACCGTGCCGTCCGCATGACGATGATGGATCAGCTCATGCATGTTGCGGCCCCGTGCTTCCGGAGCCGAGTAGCCGAACATGTTTTCCGTCTCGCGGTTGAGGGTGACGATGTCGCCGTTGCGGTCGGTGACGATGATGGCCGCACCGGCATTTGCGGTGATACTCAGGTTGAGTTCAAGCTGGTAGCGGAGCTCTTCCTCGGCGCGATGGCGCGCGGTGACGTCGTGCGTTACGCCGATCAACCTCTCGGCGCGTCCGGCCTCATCGAAATATGCCTTTCCTCGCGCGGCGATCCATCGTTCCTTGCCGTCGTGCAGGCCGATGGTGCGATATTCGACTTCATACATGCCCTTGCCGGGTTCGAGCGCCTGCTGTAGGGCCTCATGCACCCGCTCGCGATCGTCGGGATGAATTCCCTCCATGAAGCGACCGTAGTCAACGTCTTCATCGCCATCCAGCCCGAAATGCTGCCGAAGGCGGTCCGACCAGAAATTGGCGCCGGTCTGCGGCCGATAGTCGAACATGCCGAGGTCGGCCGCCTCCACCGCCAGTTCCAGATTCCTGCGGCTTTCCTGCAACTCGGCTTCCGCCTGCTTGCGACGGCTGATGTCTTCGACCACGAAGATGAAATACTTGGGGAGACCTGCATGGTCGCGCACCAGGGAGACCGTGAGGTTAGCCCAGAAAACCTTGCCGTCCCTGTGCCTGCAGCGCTTTTCGACGGCATAGGAGGAGCCGTTCCCCGACAGCAGGCAATCCGTCATGTTCTCATCGCGTATGCCGGCTTCGCGATGCAGAAGCTCCCAAAAATTCATGGACATCAACTCGCCGCGACTATATCCGCACATGAGGCACAGGCGATCATTCATGCGCATCCACCGCCCGTCTATGGTCACATGCGCGATGCCTACTGCTGCCTGATCGAAGGTGGCACGGAAATCCAGCGAGCTTTCGACCAGCGCCGCCTCGACCACGCGCAAGGCCATCACGCGCTGCGACAGTTCACGGTTGGTTCTTTCCAGCTCCGCGGTGCGCTCCGCCACGCGGCGTTCGAGGTCGGCCCTTGGGGAATTCGTATGCTGACTGCTGACATCGCGCAGGATGAATGCCACGCCGCCAATTTCGTTCCCGCCGCTACGCAGCGGAGAAAAGGTGAGGGCATAGGTTTTCCGCTCGCGGCGCAGATCGCTGCTTTCTTCAACCACGGTGCAGCTCTCGCCCGTCAGCGCGCGCTTGCAAAAGGCGGCTACCTTGCCCGGGTCTACTGAAAGGCGCGTCATGATTTCATCGATCCGCTCACCCAAGCGGACATGCACGCCGCACACCACCGCCAATTCGCGGCGGAACGCCTCGTTGACGGCGACAACGCGTAATTGGGCATTGACGGCGACCGCCATGTCGCTCATGCAGTCGAGCAGAGAAGCGGCCAGGCCCACGTCGGCGTGCGGTGCGCTATCGATCATTTTTATGGGACATCAGCACGCCGACGACGCTCGGCTCTGCGATGCAGGAGGTGGAAATTTTTGATGTTCTTATCATGCGTTGATTCACTTCCCGTTGCCCTGCGACAGCACGCGTAGACACGCTTCCTTGCCGATTGTTCCCGAAGACGCCTATGAGGGTCCGGCCGGTTCGCTGATCTTTTTAGGGCTTTGCGTCGTGGAAAAAAGATCCCAGGCAGAAACGAACAGCGCGGCGATGACCGGCCCGATGACGAAGCCGTTGAGGCCGAATACCGCGAGCCCTCCGAGAGTGGATATGAGCACCAGATAATCCGGCATCTGGATATCCTTGCCTACCAGGATGGGTCTGAGCAGATTATCGACCAGTCCTATCACGAACACGCCGAAGCCGAGCAGTATGAATCCCTTGCCCACGTCACCCGTCACAAGGAAATAGGCCGCAACCGGGCCCCATACCAGGGCGGCGCCGATCGCCGGCAGCAGGGAGAGAAATGCCATCAGCGCGCCCCACAGGATCGCGCCCTGGATGCCAAGCGTGGCGAAGATCATGCCGCCGAGCGCGCCCTGGATGCACGCCACGACGATGTTGCCGCGCACGGTGGCACGGATCACGGTGGCGAACTTGCGGATCAAATGCCGCTTGTGCTCCGGGCTCAATGGAATCGCCTGTTCCACTTCTTTCGACAATGCCGCGCCGTCGCGCAGCAGGTAAAACAGCAGGTACAGCATGACGCCGAAGCTCACCACGAAATTCAGCGTGTTCTGTCCGACGTGCACCACTTGCGTCGCAATCACTTGGCTCCCCTGTCCCAGACTTTGCGCAAGCTTGGCCTGCAGCGCGCCGAAATTCGCCATGCCCACACGCTCCAGCATGGCGATTGCCCAGCGCGGCAGCAAACCGACCATCTGCTTGAAGTAAGCCGCAATGTTCAATTCACCCGACTGGATGCGCTGGTAGAACGCCGTGCCTTCCTGCACCAGCGCCGCCGCAAGCACCGACAAGGGCATGATCACCAGGAGCAGGCAGATAAGCAGGGTAAGGATCGCCGCGACATTTTTTCTCATCCTGAGCACGATCAACAACTTGCGCTGCATCGGCGCAAAAAGTATCGCCAGAACGACGCCCCAGAACACGGCGCTGTAGAAAGGCAGCAGTATCCAGCCGAACGCCAGGGTGACGGTCGTCATCAGCAGCAAAAGTGCTTTCTGGTGGATATGGTTGGTGAGCATGTGTGGCAACGTGGAAACTCAGCGCACATGCTACAGCAGGCGTGTTACTCCATATTTAGGGAACTCAACAACCCGGCTGAAGACTATCTCCTGATAGCCAATGAATGGAGAAAAGGCGATGAAAGCAGATTCCGGTTCAAGCCGCCGTCCTCAGGATGACAAGGCCGCCAAGGCAAGACATGCAGATCAGGAGACTTCGGCAGAGAAAAAGGAAAGGAAAAGGGCCGGAGCCGATACGGCACGGATAAGCCACATCAGCCAGCAGGCGGCGCAGCATATGCCAGCCGACTACGACCCGGACGATCCGGCTGCTAAATAAAAACCGCCCGACGACAAGGCCGGGCGGGAAAATGGGAGAGTACAGCAAGTACTACGCTTTCACTGTAGTACAGTTTCCCTTAGGAAAAGGCAGGGATTTGTAAGCATTCGCAACCGCCCCAAGAAGGGGGCGAAAAAAAGCCCGCGTCCGAGAGGAGCGGGCAAATGAGGGTATGAAAGAAGAGGCCTCGCATCGACCTCGCTTTCAAGTTAGGCGGTATGCCCGAAAAAATATTGCGCAAACACAAGAAACGGGTTTCCTGTAGTCAGCCATCTCATTTCGCATGGAGGCCGGCAGGCATCATCAGGCGTTTCCTAAAAAGCTGTTCAACGAAGTCGTACTGCTCATTCGACAGCGGCGATCTGCGGCACATTGGTGCGATAAGGCGGCAACTTGTTTACCGCCGTGTTCCTGGTTCGCGCATACAGTGGCATCACCTGCGGCAGGCGCGAGCGAATCTGGGCGATACGGTTGGTGCCGGCCGGGTGAGTGGACAGCCATTGCGGCGGAGCGCCCTTGCTGACGATCGCCATTTTCTTCCACAACGTGACGCCGGCACGCGGGTCATAGCCGGCGCGCGCAGCAAGGTCCAGCCCGGCGACGTCGGCTTCGATCTCGTCATCCCGGGAGAACTTCAGGAACATAAGTTGCGCGCCCTGGTTCACCACGGTCTGCCCCACATCTTTAAGACCAAACAGACTGGATGCCACCGAGGCGCCGAGCTTGAGCGCGGTTCCCTTGGCAACACGGTTACGGCCGTGTTCACGCAAGGCATGCGCCATTTCATGGCCCATCACCATGGCGATTTCGTCATCGGTGAGCTTGAGGCCATCGATCAGGCCGGTAAAGAAGGCGATTTTCCCACCCGGCATGCAAAAAGCGTTGAGCTGCTTGGAGCCGATGAGGTTGACTTCCCATTGCCATTGCGCCGCTTCAGGATTCCAGCGCGCTGCGTGAGGGACGAGACGCTGCGCGACTCCGCGCAAGCGCTTCAACTGCGGATCATTGTCGGGCGCCAGCGCGCCCTGCTGCTGCGCCTGCTGCTTGAGGCCGTTGTATTGCTCCAGCGCCTGCGCTTCCACATACTCGGAGGGCACGATCTTACGCAGTGCGGACATCTTGCCTACCTCAATGCCGTCTTCCGTCTTCTGCTTCACCGGCTCCTCGGCTGCGGAAGGGCCTGTGACGAACAGGCACATACCGGCAAGCAGGCAGATAAGGGGGCGACCAGGAAAAGCGTTACGCATTGGTTTTCTCCTTCGGGAAACGAATAGGCGCCAAGAGCGCAGCTCCAAGTCTACAAGATGCCCGGACCGGCCGGATCGGAAAAAGGAAAGGCTAGTCGGTTCCGGCGTCGCCGTTCAGCCTGACCCGTGGCGTCAGCCAGAAATACAGGGCGATGGCCGGCACGATGGCCAGCGCGGTGATCCAGAAATACGGAGCATATCCTACCGCTTCGACGATGCGGCCGGAATAGAAACCCAGCACCTTGCCCGGTAACGTGATCAGCGAGCTGAACAGCGCGTACTGCGTCGCGGTATAACGCTGGTTGACCAGCGCCGACAGGTAGGCCACGGCAGTGGTGCCCAGTATTCCCTGCGCGAGATTTTCGCCCGAAATCACCACGGTCAGCATGGTGATATCGCCGTTGGCACCGATCAGCCAGAGATAGAGAAGATTGCTGATCGCGCCCAGCACGATTCCCAGCAGGAGCCCACGCTCCACACCCCAGCGCGCGACGGCCACACCGCCAAGAAAGGCACCGGCGATGCCGACCCAGATGCCGTAGACCTTGGACACCGCGGCAATCTGGGTCTTGGTGAAACCCTGGTCCAGGTAAAACGGTCCCATGATGCCGCCCACTAGAGCCTGGTCAGAAACCTTGAATAGCAGGATGAAGAGGAGTATCAACAAACCCACTCTGCCACCGAAGCGGCGGAAGAAATCGGCGAAGGGTTCCACCACGCCTTCGCGCAAACCCTCGGCCCACCCTTGCGCATGCTCGCGCAACACTTTCGGCTCAGGCGCCATGGCCACGGCGGCCAGCGGAATCAGCATGCAGGCTGCCATCACGCGATAGACATCGGGCCACACCACATGATCAGCCAGCACCAAAGCCAATGCGCCGGTGACGATCAATGCGATGCGGTAGCCCAGCGAATAAGTAGCGACCAGCGCGCCCTGTGCTTCCATCGGCGCAATCTCGATGCGATAGGCATCCACTGCAATGTCGAGGGTGGCGCCCGCAAACGCGACCATTAGGGTCAGGCCGACGAACAGGCCAAGCTGGGATGGGGTGACGCCGGCCATCATCATCAGTCCCGCCATGACCAGCAACTGGGTCAGGACCAGCCAGCTTCGCCGCTGGCCGAGCCGACCCAGAAACGGCAGGCGGAGACGGTCGACGGCGGGCGCCCATAGGAACTTGAAGGAATAGGCCATGCCCGCGCTGGCGATCATGGTGATTTCCTTCAGCGTGATGCCGTTTTCTTTCAGCCAGTAAGCAAGCGTGCCGGCGACCAGGAGGAAGGGCAGGCCCGAAGCGAAGCCGAAGAAGAAGAGCGTCCACGCTGAAGGCTGGAGAAACGCATCGTGGATGCGCAAAGCTGGTTTGCCGGTATTCTTTTCAGCGCTCATCGGATGCCTTCCCTGAAGAGCCTGGCGGCGAGAATGAAGCTGGAACCGGCATCATGCAGCCGTCTTCTTCCTCAAGCGGAAAACAGCAAGATTGCCACGCCAGTTGGAAAGGAATTCCACCAGCTTGCCGTCTTTCAGCGCCACGTGCTCGAGCACTTCGAGTCCGGCCTTATTGGCGAGTTCCTCGAAGTCGCGGATGGTGGCGAAACGCAGGTTCGGCGTGTCGTACCACTGGTAGGGCAGTGTTTTCGATACGGGCATGCGACCGCGCAGCAGCGCCACGCGATGCGGCCAGTAAGCGAAATTCGGGAAGGATACGATCGCTTCCCGGCCGACTCGCGCAATATCCTGCAAGGTGCCTTCCACAGTCTTCATCATTTGCAGGGCGGACAGGCACAGCACCATGTCGAAGGAATTGTCGGCAAACATGGCCAGTCCCGTTTCCAGATTCTGCTGGATCACCGGCACGCCGCGCTGCACGCAACGCAGGACTTCGCCATCATCGATTTCAATCCCGTAGCCGATGCAGCGCTTGGTGGTCTGCAGGTATTCCATCATGGTGCCGTCGCCGCAGCCCAGATCAAGCACTTGCGAACCTTCCTTCACCCAATGTTCAATGAAGGCGAGATCGGCGCGCATGCGTCTCAGTTCATGGAAATTCATGCGACCTCCAGATCATTGGAGATGCGCTCGTAATAGGCGCGCACGGCGTTCATATAGCGGGAATCTTCCAGCAGGAAGGCATCATGCCCGTGCGGCGCATCGATTTCCGCATACGTCACACGGCGCTTGTTGTTGACCAGCGCCTGCACGATTTCGCGGCTGCGCTCGGGCGAGAAACGCCAGTCGGTGGTGAAAGAGGCGACGAAAAACTGTGCCCTGGTTTCCGACAGTGCCTTGGTCAGATCGCCGCCGAATTCCTTGGCCGGGTCGAAATAATCGAGCGCCTTGGTGATCAGCAGATAGGTGTTGGCATCGAAGTACTCCGAAAACTTGTCGCCCTGATAGCGCAGATAGGATTCGATCTCGAAATCGATGCCAAAACCAAACTGGTACTTCCCTTCGCGCAGGTCGCGGCCGAATTTTTCGGCCATGTCGTCGTCGGACAGATAGGTGATATGGCCCAGCATGCGCGCCACGCGCAGGCCGTTCTTCGGCACCACGCCATGCGAATAGAAATCGCCGCCGTGAAATTGCGGATCGGTGAGGATCGCTTGCCGCGCCACATCGTTGAAGGCGATGTTCTGCGCCGACAGCTTGGGCGTGGAAGCGATCACCACGCAATGGCGGATCCGCTCGGGATACATCATGCTCCACGACAGCGCCTGCATGCCGCCGAGCGAACCGCCCATTACGGCCGCAAACTGTTTGATCCCAAGCTCGTCGGCCAGGCGTGCCTGCGCGTGCACCCAGTCTTCCACCGTCACTACCGGGAAGTCCGGTCCGTACGGTTTGCCGGTGGCAGGATTCGTGTGCATCGGCCCGGTGGAGCCGAAACAGGAACCGAGGTTGTTGACGCCGATGACGAAAAACTTGTCGGTATCGACCGGCTTGCCGGGGCCGACCATGTTGTCCCACCAGCCGATCTGCTTCTTGCCGGTATGCGCATCGACATAGGTACCGGCCACGTGATGCGACGCGTTCAACGCGTGACACACCAGCACTGCATTCGAGCGGTCTGCATTCAACTCGCCGTAGGTTTCATAGACCAATGTATAACCGGCCAGCGACGCGCCGCTCTGCAAGGGCAGCGGTTCTGCGAAGTGCATGGATTGCGGCGTGACGATTCCGAGTGATTTCATAAAGATTCAGTGTGGCCCAAAATGAAAAAAGCCCGAGAGCATATGCTGTTCGGGCTAAATTCGGGGCTCGGTTTCAAGCTCGCTTTAGCCGTATTTGTTCGGAAACGCCAAGGTTTCCTGCGCCCGCAAGCTGAAGTCGATGAATCGACCGTTCAAATCGGCGCAATGACGCAAGAATATCGAAACCGCGCGGCGGCGTCAAACCGCAAGGTCAAACATGCGCCAATGCCTCCATCGCATCGGCGATATCGCCCGGATCGAAGCTGCGCAGGATTTTTTTCGTCTGCGGCGCCAGCAGTTCAATGTCGCAATTCAGGATTTCCTGTTTCACGGAGAGAATCTGCGAGGGATGCATGGAAAATTCGCGCAATCCCATACCGAGCAGGAGGCGCGTAAGCTTGGTGTCACCCGCCATTTCGCCGCACACGGAAACCGGGATGCCAGCCTTGGCGCCCGTGGTGATCGTGTGCGACAGCAGTTGCAGCACGGCCGGATGAAGCGGGTTGTAGAGATGCGCGACTTCATGATCGACCCGGTCGATCGCCAGCGTGTACTGAATCAGGTCGTTGGTGCCGATGGAAAGGAAGTCCATGCGCTTGACGAACATCGGTAGCGTCAGCGCGGCCGCCGGAATCTCGATCATCGCACCCACCTGGATCAGCGGGTCGAAGACCTTGTTCGCCGCGCGCAACTGGTTCATCGCGTGCTCGATCAGGCCCAGCGTCTTTTCGATTTCGAAGGCGTGCGCCAGCATCGGCACCAGCAGTTTCACCGGACCGTAGGCGGAGGCGCGCAGGATCGCACGCAATTGCGCGAGGAACATCTGCGGTTCCGCCAGGCAGTAGCGGATGGCGCGCAGGCCCAAGGCCGGGTTGGGCGCCGTCTGTTCGGCGGCGTCGAGCGGCTTGTCGGCGCCGATGTCGAGCGTGCGTATCGTTACTGGCCGGCCCTTCATCATTTCCACCGCCTTGCGGTAGGACTCGAACTGCTCGTCTTCCGTAGGAAGATTGGCCGAACCGCCGATGCGGCCCATGAACAGGAATTCGGAACGGAACAGGCCCACGCCGTTGGCGCCGGCTTCCATGGCCGAAGCGCAGTCCTCGGGGAACTCGATGTTGGCGTACAAATTGATCTTGACACCGTCGCGCGTGACGGCAGGCGTCTTCTTCAGCTTGGAAAGCTTCTTGCGCTCGCGCTGGATGCGCAACTGGCGGTCGCGGTACTGGTTCAGCACCTCGGGCGGTGGATCGACCACGACCACGCCGTTGTCGCCGTCGATGATGACCCAGTCGTCCTGCTGGATTAGCGCCGAGGCATTGGTCATGCCGACCGCGGCGGGAATATCCAGGCTGCGCGCAACGATGGCGGTATGCGAGTTCTGACCGCCGAGGTCGGTGATGAAGCCGCCGAAGGAGCGGTCGCGGAACTGCAGCATGTCGGCGGGCGAAATATCGTGCGCCACTACAATCATGCCCGCGTGCGTTTCGCCATGTTCGTTCACCTTCGGCAGAGAGCCCGCCGTGCCGGTCAGCACCTTCAGCACTCGTTCGCCGACCTGCTGGATGTCCGCCTTGCGCTCGCGCAGGTAGGCATCGCCGATGTCATCGAACTGCGACGAGAGTTCATCGATCTGCGTCACCAGTGCCCACTCGGCGTTGTAATGGCGGGCACGGATGATGTCGAGCGGCACCTCGGCGATCATCGGATCCGAAAGTATCAGTGCATGCACGTCGATGAAAGCGCCCAGCTCGGCCGGGGAGTCCTTCGGCAGGTCACTCCACAGCGTCTGCAATTCCTTGTGCACGGTGGCAATGGCATTTTGCAACCGTTGCACCTCGGCTTCGATGCTCTCGTCCGGCACGAGATAATGCTTGACGTCCAGCGCCGCCGGCGTGAGCAGGTGCGCCCTGCCGATCGCAATACCGCGCGAGACTGGAATGCCGTGGAGAGTGAAAGAAGCCATGTACGGTGATGTTGTTGGAATTAAGGAACCGTTCCTGGTAAGTGTGCGGCTACTCGTCTTCGCCGAATTTATTTTGTATTAAGTTTTCCAGGGCGTCAAAGCATTCCTGCTCGTCGGCGCCATCCGTTTCGAGCAGCACTTTGCTGCCGTTGCCGGCGGCTAGCATCATCACGCCCATGATGGATTTGCCGTTCACGCGCTTGCCGTTGCGGGTCAGCCAGACCTCGCACTTGTACTTGGAGGCAAGTTGCGTCAGTTTCGCGGAAGCACGCGCATGCAGGCCAAGCTTGTTGATGATGCCGATTTCGCGTTGGAGCATTGTTGTTCTTGATACGAAAAAATTGATGTTCAGTTGGGCGACAGGCGGACCCGGTTATCCACTTTGCAGGCGCCTCCTTGGCCACCCGCCAGCGCCATTTCCACTACGACATCCATTGTCGATTGCCGATAGGTAATCGCTCGCAACAGCATCGGCAGGCTGATGCCGGCCACCACTTCCACATGCCCCGGCTGGGCCAGACACAAGGTGCAGTTGGACGGCGTGCCGCCCATCACGTCGGTCATCACCAGCACGCCGGCACCGGTGTCGAGCCGCGCAATCGCTGCCTGGGCGACATGCTTCACCTCATCGGTGTTCTGGTCTGCAATGACATCGATCGCCTCGATCTGAAGCGGGCGTGCACGAAACACGTGCGTCGCCGCATCGATGAATGCCTGCCCCAACGGAGCATGGGTGAGAAGAAGAATGCCGATCATGCTGCGTTTTCAAGCGCATCGATGAACATCGCTGCCACATCGAAGCCGCTTTGTTGAGTGATTTCCTGGAAGCAGGTGGGGCTCGTCACATTAATTTCAGTCAGATAATCGCCGATCACGTCCAATCCTACCAGCATCAGGCCACGCACCATCAGTTCCGGCGCCAGGGCTTCTGCAATTTCGCGGTCGCGGGCCGAAACAGGCTGCGCCACGCCGGTTCCGCCGGCCGCCAGATTGCCGCGGACTTCGCCGGCCTGCGGAATGCGAGCGAGGGAATAAGGCACGACCTGTCCGCCGATCAACAGGATGCGTTTGTCGCCCTTGCTGATTTCCGGAATGTAGCGCTGGGCCATGATGGTACGGGTGCCGTATTGCGTCAGTGTTTCGATGATGGAGCCGAGGTTCAGGCCATCTTGATTCACACGAAAGATGCCGGCACCGCCCATGCCATCGAGCGGCTTGAAGATGACGTCGCAATGCTGGGCATGGAACTCGCGAAGGCATGCTTCATCGCGGGTTACCAGCGTTGGCGCCGTGAACTGCGGAAATTCGGTGATCGCCAGTTTTTCATTGTGGCTGCGCACTGCCGCAGGGCGGTTGAACACGCGTGCGCCCTGACGCTCCGCAGTTTCCAGCAAGTGGGTCGTGTACAGGTATTCGAGATCGAAGGGAGGATCCTTGCGCAGGACGATCGCGTCGAAACCATCCAGTTCGCGGACTTCCGCAGCTTCTGCCTGATACCAGGAATGCGCGTCGCCGGTCAGCGTCACGCGCCGAACCGAAGCCACTGCCTTGCCCGACTCGATTGCCATGCCATGCTGCTCGAAGGCATAAACCGCGTGGCCGCGCCTTGCCGCTTCAACCATCATCGCGTAGGTCGAATCCTTGTGGATCTTGAAGCTGTCGAGCGAATCGGCGAGAAAAGCGATGTTCATAGGTTCAGCGGATGCACGTAAAAAGCGCCGTCAGTAGATTTCGGGATTCGGATCAGTCTTCTCAAGTTCCAGCGACGCTGCCAGCAGTGCCAGGCGCGCCACCACGCCGTACATGTAGAAACGGTTGGGCGCCGCCGTGCCGGGTTTGGCCTGCACGTCGGGCAAGGCATGCTGTTGCGCAAAGGCGAGCGGCACGAAGTGCATGCCAGGCGCATTCAGGTTTTCGTCCACGCCGCGCTCGGCATGGACGCGATAGAAACCGCCGACCACGTAACGGTCGATCATGTAGACCACCGGTTCAGCGACGGCATCGTTGATGCGCTCGAAAGTATGCACCCCTTCCTGGATGATGACGTCGCTCACCTCCAGCCCTTCCTTCACCACCGACATCTTGTTGCGCTGCTTGCGGTTCAGGTCTTTCACTTCACTGGCGTCGCGCACCGTCATGATGCCCATGCCGTAGGTGCCGGCGTCGGCCTTTACGATGACGAAAGGCGTTTCCTTGATGCCGTATTCCTTGTATTTCTTGCGGATTTTGGCGAGCAGCGCGTCGACATTCGCCGCCAGGCATTCCTCACCCGTGCGTTCCTGGAAATTGATTTCGCCGCACTTGCCGAAGTAAGGATTCAGCATCCATGGATCGACATCGATCAGCTTGCCGAATTTTTTCGCTACTTCATCGTAAGCGGCAAAGTGGTTGCTCTTG
>JAQSWC010000006.1 GCA_029266815.1 Paucimonas sp. | reverse complement strand
TGGCCTGCACCGGATGCGCATCACCTGCCAAGAATCCCGTAGATCCGTTTGAGAACTTCAACCGCGCTATGTTTACGTTCAACGACAAGGTGGACGAGACAGCATTGAAGCCGACGGCCGAGCTGTATCAAAAGGTCGCGCCGGATTTCGTGCAGACGGGCGTGGGTAATTTTTTCGGCAATATCGGTGATGTCTGGACGGCGGTGAATGAGCTTCTGCAGGGTAAGGTGGAATACGGCCTGAACGACTTCATGCGGGTCATCGTCAATACTACCTTCGGACTCGGCGGCGTGATCGATATTGCTTCCGAAGCAGGCATGCCCAGGCATAAAGAGGATTTCGGCCAGACGCTCGGGCGATGGGGCATGGGCAGCGGGCCTTACGTGATGTTGCCCGTCCTGGGGCCTTCCACGCTGCGCGATACGGCTGCGCTGCCTGTCGACATGAAGGCCGACCTCTGGAATTTTGTCGATCCGGTGCGTACACGTAATGTCGGCACAGTGGTGCGCGTGATCGATCAGCGCGCGGCATTGCTGGATGCGTCGGACCTGCTGGAAGCGGCGGCGCTGGACCGCTATGAATTCATACGCGACGGCTTCCTGCAACGACGTGAAGGCGCGGTCCATGACGGCGACAACGACAAGAACATCAATTCTGGACCAGACGCGGAATGAGTTGAGTGAATCCCATGCCGAGAACCTGAGAAAGGTTTTCCTTGTCGAAACGATACGCCGTCTTTTTTAACCTGCGTTACAAGATGTTAGGACTCCAGCAGGGAATGGGGATATCTCTTACCATTCCCTTGAAGCGTCGGATGCGATTCACGCAGAGACGGCGCAAAGCCCATCTATGAGGAATATCTGAATATGAGAAATACCCTGAACAAGATGTTTGCCGTATTTTTTGCCGCGCTCGCAGTCGCGGTCACCGCGCAGGCAAAAGAGGTTGAAGCACCAGATGTGCTGGTCAAGCGAATCAGCCAGGAAGTCATGGAAGCTGCCAAGACCGACAAGGATATCCAGGCCGGCAACCAGAAGAAAGTGCTGGAACTGGTGGAAAACAAAATCCTGCCGCACGTCGATTTCCAGCGCATGACGTCGCTGGCGGTAGGACGTTTCTGGCGCGAAGCCTCGCCTGAGCAGCAAAAGCAACTGACCAATGAATTCCGTTCCCTGTTGGTCTTTACCTATTCGGGCGCCATTTCGCAGATCAAGGACCAGCGCATTGAATACAAACCTTTGCGTGCCGATCCGGCGGATACCGAAGTGGAAGTGCGCTCGCAGGTGTTGCAACCGCGCGGTGAACCCATCCAGTTGAACTACCGCCTCGAAAAGCTGGCCGATGGATGGAAGATCTACGATATCAATGTCCTCGGCGCGTGGCTGGTTGAAACCTACAAGGGCAGCTTCGCTACCGAAATCGGCAAGAATGGTATTGACGGGCTGATCAAGACCCTGTCGGACAAGAACAAGCGTCTCGCCGCTGCGGCAGCCAAGCCCGCACGTGCCGCAAAAGCATCCTGAGCCATGTTCCAGCCTGAAGCCAGCCTGACGATTGATAACGTGGCAGCGGCCGTTGTGGCTGGAACGGCCGCCGTCGCGGACGGGCAATCCGTCATCGATCTGTCCCGTCTTAAAACGGTCGATTCCTCGGCGGTGGTCGCCATGCTGTCATGGCAAAGAGCCGCCAAGGAATCCGGTGGGTCGCTCACTTTTGCCAACGTGCCGCACAATCTGCACAGCCTTGCCCAGCTATACGGCGTGGACGAGCTGCTGGGCTGCTAGTCCCTCCATCCAAGCGGCCGTGTGAAATCCCCTATAATCGTGGGTTTCCGCGCGCATTCCGCATTCCGGTTTGCGCGCTTCCTTCCTCATCATGGCCGCCATCCAAATCGTCAACGTCGAGAAGTCGTACAAGTCGCTGCGCGCGCTTGGCGGCGTGTCGTTTGCGATCGAGGAAGGCGAATTCTTCGGGCTGCTCGGCCCAAACGGTGCCGGCAAGACCACGCTGATTTCCATCATTGCCGGCCTTAATCGCGCCGACTCCGGCAGCGTGGCGATACAAGGCTACGACGTAGTGCGCGATTACCGCGAGGCTCGCAGGCGCCTGGGCGTGGTGCCGCAGGAGCTCGTATTCGATCCTTTCTTCACCGTGCGCGAAACCCTGCGCATGCAATCCGGTTATTTCGGCTTGAAGAAAAATGATGCGTGGATCGACGAGGTAATGTTCAACTTGGATCTGACGTCCAAGGCTGACGCCAACATGCGTTCGCTGTCTGGCGGCATGAAACGCCGAGTACTGGTCGCGCAGGCGCTGGTGCACAAGCCGCCGGTGATCGTGCTCGACGAACCGACCGCGGGCGTCGACGTCGAGTTGCGCCAGACGCTGTGGAAATTCATTGCCCGCCTGAACCGCGAAGGTCATACCGTAGTGCTGACCACCCATTATCTTGAGGAAGCGCAGGCACTGTGCAACCGGGTCGCCATGCTCAAGGCGGGTGAAGTGGTCGCGCTGGACGCCACTTCCGCGCTGATCAGACGCATTTCCGGCTCGCAGCTCGTTGTGAAGCTGGCTCCGAATGCGCTTCCCGACAGCCTGAAGCCTCTTCAGTCGCATGCGGATCAGCCGCAGGTTGCGGAGGACCAGTTCATTCTGCGCATCAATGACTACGCCGATGTTGAGCCGATTCTCGCCACGCTGCGTGAAAGCGGCGCGCGCATCGAAGACATGCATTTGCAGCAGGCTGACCTCGAAGACGTCTTCCTGCAGATCATGGAGAGCGGGAAATGACAGGCTTCCGCACGCTGTTGTTCAAGGAAGTGCTGCGTTTCTGGAAGGTAGCGACGCAGACCATCATGGCGCCCATTTTGACCGCGATGCTGTACCTGCTGATTTTCGGGCATGTGCTGGAAGAGCATGTGCAGGTCTATCCGGGGGTGCGCTACACCTCCTTCCTGATACCGGGCCTGGTGATGATGAGCGTGCTGCAGAATTCATTTGCCAACACCTCATCTTCGCTGATCCAGTCCAAAATCACTGGCAATCTGGTGTTCATCCTGCTTCCGCCACTGTCGCACTGGGACATGTACTTCGCCTACGTGCTGGCCGCAGCCGTACGCGGGTTGGTCGTCGGCTTTGGCGTGTTCGTCGTGACAGCATGGTTCGCGGATCTTTCTTTTGTTGCGCCCTGGTGGATTGCACTCTTCGCCTTGCTCGGCGCTGGCATTCTCGGCACCATGGGCGTGATTGCCGGCATCTGGGCGGAAAAGTTCGATCAGCTCGCGGCGTTCCAGAATTTCCTGATCATGCCGGCGACTTTTCTCTCCGGCGTGTTCTACTCCATCCACTCGCTGCCTCCTTTCTGGCAAACGGTTTCGCATTTCAACCCGTTTTTTTATATGATTGACGGCTTCCGCTACGGATTTTTCGGCCAATCCGACATTCCGCCGCTGACCAGCTTTGCCATCGTGTCGATATTTTTCGCTGCGCTGGCAGGCCTTGCGGTAAGGTTGCTGACAAGCGGCTACAAGCTGCGCCACTGATATACAAAGAGAACCAACGAGAGAATCAACGTGCTGCCAACTCCTGAACTTGTGAAAAGCTATATTGCTGCCGGCCTCGACTGCACCCATCTGGAGGTGGAAGGCGACGGCCAGCATTTCACGGCGGTGATCGTTTCACCTGCCTTCGCCGGCAAACGGCTGGTGCAGCGGCATCAGATCGTCTATGCCGCGCTCGGCGGCCGCATGCGTGAAGAAATACATGCCCTGTCAATGAAGACATTGACCCCCGAAGAATTCAACCAGTGAACGGACGCAACTGATGGACAAGCTCTTGATCAAAGGCGGCAAACGCCTCTCCGGTGAAATCACGATTGCCGGTGCAAAAAATGCCGCCTTACCCATCCTGTGCGCCGGCTTGCTGACCGCCGATACTGTTCACCTGTCGAATGTGCCGCATCTGCAGGACGTGAACACCATGCTCAAGCTGCTGAAGCAGATGGGTATGCGCATCGAATACATTGGCGACAAGATCGACCTGTCCGGACGCTCCATCGACAAGCTGGAAGCGCCGTACGAACTGGTGAAAACCATGCGCGCCTCCATCCTGGTGCTGGGGCCGCTGCTGGCGCGCTTCGGTGAAGCGAAAGTCTCGCTGCCAGGCGGATGCGCTATCGGTTCCCGTCCTGTCGACCAGCACATCAAGGGTTTGCAGGCAATGGGCGCAGAGATCACGATCGAGGCCGGTTATATCCACGCCAAGGCCAAGAAGCTGCGCGGTAGCCGCATCGTGACCGATATGATCACGGTCACCGGCACCGAAAACCTGCTGATGGCCGCCACGCTCGCCGAAGGGCAGACCGTGCTGGAAAATGCGGCTCGTGAACCGGAAGTGACCGATCTGGCCAACCTGCTGGTGGCCATGGGCGCCAAGATCGACGGCATTGGCACCGACCGCCTCGTGGTGCAAGGCGTCGACAGCCTGCACGGCGCCACGCATCACGTGATTCCGGACCGCATCGAGACCGGCACTTTCCTGTGCGCAGTGGCCGCGGCAGGCGGCGACGTGACGTTGAAGAAGACGCGTCCCGACATTCTCGATGTGGCGCTCGACAAGCTGCGCGAAGCCGGCGTGATCATTACTACCGGCCCCGACTGGATCCGCGCGCAGATGTCGGCACGGCCCAAGGCGGTCAGCTTCCGCACCACTGAATATCCCGGCTTCCCCACCGACATGCAGGCGCAGTTCATGGCGATGAATTGCGTGGCCGAAGGTAGCAGCAGCGTATCCGAAACGATTTTCGAGAACCGCTTCATGCACGTGCAGGAGCTGAACCGCCTCGGCGCGAAGATCGGCATCGACGGCCACACTGCCTTCATCGAAGGCGTGGACAAGCTGGTCGGCGCGCCGGTGATGGCAACCGACCTGCGCGCTTCCGCTTCGCTGGTGATCGCCGGCATGGCAGCACAGGGCGAAACGTTGGTCGACCGCATTTACCACCTCGACCGCGGCTACGACCGCATGGAAGTGAAGCTGTCGGCCGTCGGCGCGGATGTCCAAAGGGTCAAATGATGAGCCAGCAACAACTGACGCTGGCGCTTTCGAAAGGCCGGATTTTCGAGGAAACGCTGCCCTTGTTGCAGGCGGCCGGCGTCGTCGTCACCGAAGATCCTGAAAGTTCGCGCAAGCTGATCCTGCCGACGAATGACCCGAATGTGCGCGTGATCATCGTGCGCGCTTCGGATGTGCCTACTTACGTGCAATACGGCGCCGCGGATTTCGGCGTGGCTGGCAAGGATGTGCTGGTCGAGCACGGAGGTGAGGGGCTTTATCAGCCGATCGACCTCGGCATCGCGAAATGCCGCATGTCAGTGGCCGTACCGAGTGGGCTTGATTATGAAAGAGCGGTGCGCCAGGGCGCCCGGCTCCGTGTAGCGACCAAGTATGTACACATCGCCCGCGAGCATTTTGCTGCCAAGGGCGTGCACGTTGATCTGATCAAGCTGTACGGCTCGATGGAGCTGGGGCCGCTGGTCGGTTTGTCGGATGCCATCGTCGACCTGGTCAGCACCGGCGGCACGCTTCGCGCCAACAACTTGCGTGAAGTTGAACACATCATGGATATTTCGTCGCGGCTGGTGGTGAACCAGGCGGCGTTGAAACTGAAGCGCGAGCGTCTGCAACCAATTCTTGAGGCGTTCGAGAAGGCGTCGAAAAAGTAAATTTCCGAAGGAGTCGTCCCGATGCAAATCGGGATACAGTGCCGTTCATGCATCAAGTCCGCTGGATTCCGGTGTCGACCGGAATCACAGGGCAAACCCGGCCCGCAGGGCCTATACACATATCATGTCAATCACGATTCGCAAACTCGACTCCGGCACTCCGGATTTCGAGAGTCAGTTGAAAAATGTACTCGCCTTTGAGGCAAGCGAAGACGAGGCGATCGACCGAGCTGCGGCTGAGATACTGGCTGACGTTAAGGCACGCGGCGATGCCGCGGTGCTCGACTACACCAACCGCTTCGATCGCCTCCAGGGTGGCAGCATGGCCGCGCTCGAAATTCCGCAGAATGAACTGCATCAGGCTTTGGCAGGCTTGCCGGTCCAGCGCCGTGCAGCCTTGCAAACAGCCGCCGACCGCGTGCGCAGTTATCACGAGCGCCAGAAACGGGAATGCGGCTCGGCCGGTTTCTCATATACAGAAGCCGACGGTACCGTGCTCGGCCAAAAGGTCACACCGCTGGACCGGGTCGGCATTTACGTACCTGGCGGGAAGGCAGCCTATCCGTCGTCGGTGCTGATGAATGCGATCCCGGCCAAGGTTGCTGGCGTCCAGGAAGTGATCATGGTGGTGCCGACGCCGAACGGCGTGAAGAATGAGCTGGTACTGGCTGCGGCGGCCATTGCCGGTGTCGACCGAGTATTCACTATTGGAGGCGCGCAGGCGGTCGGCGCCTTGGCCTACGGTACCGCGACGATTCCGCAAGTCGATAAGATCGTCGGCCCCGGCAATGCCTACGTGGCAGCGGCCAAGCGGCGTGTGTTCGGCATTGTCGGCATCGACATGATTGCCGGGCCGTCCGAAATTCTTGTTTTGTGCGACGGCAGCACCGATCCCGACTGGGTGGCGATGGACCTGTTCTCGCAGGCCGAACACGATGAGCTCGCGCAATCGATCATGCTGTGCCCAGACAGCGATTACATTGCGAAGGTCGAGGCGAGCATTGCAAAGCTGCTGGAAGACATGCCGCGCAAGGACGTGATCCGCGTCTCGCTGCAGAATCGTGGCGCGCTAGTGAAGGTGCGCGACATGGAAGAGGCGTGCGAGATCGCCAACCTGATCGCAGCCGAACACCTGGAAATCTCGGCCCAGAATCCGCAGCAATGGGCAGACAGGATTCGCCACGCGGGTGCGATGTTCCTCGGCCGCTTCTCCTCCGAATCGCTGGGCGATTACTGTGCCGGTCCCAACCACGTGCTGCCGACCTCGCGCACCGCACGTTTCTCGTCGCCTCTGGGCGTTTACGATTTCCAGAAACGCTCCAGCCTCATCCATATCAGCGAAGCCGGCGCACAAACGCTGGGCAAGGTCGCAGCGGAGTTGGCTTACGGCGAGGGCTTGCAGGCACACGCACGCTCTGCCGAGATGCGCCTGAAATGAATCTTTCCGATGCCTGGCTAAACCGCGTTATGTGCGAAGACGCACTCGCCGGCATCGCAGGCATTCCGGACGGCGAAGTCGACCTAATTGTTGCCGATCCACCGTATGGCCTTGGAAAGGATTACGGCAACGACTCGGACAAGCTCGATGCGGATGCCTACCTTGCATGGACCGAACGCTGGATCGACGTCGCGCTGCCCAAGCTGAAGGCATCCGGTAGCCTTTACATCTTCCTGACCTGGCGCTACTCGCCTGAAATTTTCGTGATGCTGAAAAAGCGCATGACAATGATTAACGAAATCATCTGGGATCGACGAGTACCCTCGATGGGCGGCAGCACGCGGCGCTTTTCGTCGGTGCATGACACGATAGGCTTCTTCGCCAAGGGCAAAGACTATTATTTCGACCTTGATGCCGTGCGTATTCCGTATGACGCCGAGACCAAGAAGGCGCGCTCGCGCTCGATCTTCGTCGGTTCGAAATGGCTGGAACTGGGCTACAACCCGAAGGATGTGTGGAGCGTGTCGCGCCTGCACCGCGAACATCGGGAGCGGGCGGACCATCCGACACAGAAGCCGCTTGAAATTGTCGAGCGGATGGTGAAAGCATCGTGCCCGCCGGGCGGCATCGTGCTCGACCCTTTCATGGGCAGCGGCACCACTGCGGTGGCGGCGCGCCGCTGCAACCGGAATTTCACGGGTTTCGAGATGAATCCCCTCTATTGCAAACTGATCGAAACCCGCCTCGCGGCGCTCAATGAACAATCCTTATGTCTCTGATTGAAAACATCATCCGCGACGATGTACGTGCGCTTGCTTCCTACTATGTTCCGGATGCGTCGGGACTGGTGAAGCTCGATGCAATGGAAAATCCCTTTATGCTGCCGGACGATTTGCGCGCGGAGCTCGGGCTGCGGCTCGCGGACGTCGCGATGAACCGCTATCCCGTGCCGTCCTATTCCGGATTGAAGCAGCGCATCATTGCGAAGCTCGGCGTGCCCCCGCGCCATGGCGTGGTGTTGGGCAACGGCTCGGATGAATTGATTGCCATGGTGTCGGTCGCCTGCGCCAAGCCGGGTGCGTGCGTGCTCGCGCCGGTACCGGCCTTTGTGATGTATGCGATGTCCGCTCAGCTTGCAGGCATGCGTTTTGTCGGCGTGCCGTTGAAAGCGGATTTCTCGCTCGATATGCCGGCCATGCTGGCTGCAATTGCAGAGCAGAAGCCCGCAATCATTTACCTGGCTTATCCGAACAACCCTACCGGGAATCTTTACGACGCGGCGCACATCGAAACAATTCTTCGTGCCACTGCAGGCACTTCGCTGGTGATCGTGGACGAAGCGTATCAACCGTTTGCGCAGACGAGCTTCATGCCACGCTTGCCGGATTTTCCCAATCTGCTGGTAATGCGCACCGTGTCCAAGCTCGGATTGGCAGGCATCCGCCTTGGTTACATGTCGGCTGGCGACGATTTGTTGAGAGAGTTCGACAAGGTTCGTCCGCCCTACAACATCAATGTGCTGACCCAGGCTGCTGCGGAATTCGTGCTCGACCATGCCGACGTACTGGACAAGCAGGCGGCTGCGCTGCGTAAGGAGCGTGAGCAACTTGCCCTCGAACTTGCCAGGCTGCCGGACCTCGAAGTTTTCCCGTCAGCCGCCAATTTTTTGCTGTTTCGCGTTCGAAATGTCGGCAAAAATGCCACTGATGTCTTCAATGGTCTTCTGCAACGGAAAGTGCTGATCAAAAATGTGGGTAAAATGCACACATTACTGGACAACTGCCTGCGCGTGACCGTCGGCACTCCTGAAGAAAACCGCCTCTTTCTCAGTGCACTTATCGCCACCCTAGCGGCGTAATCCTCCTCACTCTCATCATGTCTACCTCCCGTTCCGCTGAAGTCGTCCGCAATACCAATGAAACGCAGATTCGCGTTGCCATCAATCTCGACGGCAGCGGCAAGCAGAATTTGAACACGGGCGTGCCTTTCCTCGATCACATGCTGGACCAGATCGCGCGCCACGGGATGATGGACCTGGAAATCGAAGCCAAGGGTGACCTGCATATCGATGCGCACCACACGGTGGAGGATGTCGGCATCACGCTTGGCCAGGCATTGAACAAGGCGATCGGCGACAAGAAGGGCATCCGCCGCTACGGCCATGCTTATGTGCCGTTGGACGAAGCGCTGTCGCGCGTGGTGATCGATTTCTCCGGCCGCCCAGGACTGGAGTTCCACGTTCCGTTCAAGCGCTCAATGATCGGCACCTTCGACGTCGACCTGACCCATGAATTTTTCCAGGGCTTCGTCAATCATGCCCTGGTGTCCCTGCATATCGACAACCTGCGCGGCGAAAATGCGCACCATCAGTGCGAGACGGTGTTCAAGGCTTTCGGCCGCGCATTGCGCATGGCTGCGGAACTGGATGCCCGCGCAGCAGGAACGATTCCTTCGACCAAGGGCAGCCTCTGATCGACAAGGGTTGCCGGCCACAGTGCCGTCGCCCGGTTTGAATTGCCAATCATGAACAAGATAGTAGTAGTGGATTACGGCATGGGCAACTTGCGCTCGGTGGCGCAGGCCTTGCGCCATGTCGCACCGGAAGCGGATGTTCGCATCTCGGGCAATCCCGAAGAGATTCGTGCCGCCGACCGCCTGGTCTTGCCAGGGCAAGGCGCCATGCCGGATTGCATGCGTTCTCTACGTGAATCCGGCGTGCAGGAAGCGATGCTTGAAGCCGCACGCAGCAAGCCCATGCTGGGCGTATGCGTGGGTGAGCAATTGCTCTTCGATTGCAGCGAGGAAGGCGACACACCTGGCCTGGGCCTTTTTCCCGGCAAGGTAGTGCGATTCCAATTGGAAGACAAGCTGCAGGCTGACGGATCGCGCTTCAAGGTGCCGCAGATGGGCTGGAATCGGGTAAGCCAGTCTCAGGCGCATCCACTATGGAACGGCATTCCGGATAAAAGTTATTTCTATTTTGTACACAGTTATTATGCGGCGCCCCAAAACCGTGCAGAGATTGCGGGCGAAACGGAATACGGCGTAGTCTTCACATGTGCGGTAGCTCGCGATAATATTTTCGCGACGCAATTTCATCCTGAAAAAAGCGCCGCATCTGGTTTACAGTTGTATAGCAACTTTGTGCATTGGAATCCCTGACTTTCTTTATCAACCTAATCCGATCTCGCCATGCTGCTCATACCTGCCATCGATCTCAAGGACGGTCATTGTGTTCGCCTGAAACAGGGCGACATGGACCAGGCTACCGTGTTTTCCGAAGATCCCGCCGAAATGGCGCGGCACTGGCTGATGCAGGGCGCGCGGCGTCTGCATCTGGTCGATCTCAACGGCGCGTTCGCCGGCAAGCCCAAGAATGAACCGGCAGTGAAGGCGATCATTCAAGTGGTGCGTGAATTCGCGGTAGAGAACGATGTCGACGAAATCCCGATCCAGTTGGGCGGCGGCATCCGCGATCTCGACACCATCGAGCGTTATCTGGACGACGGACTTTCCTACATCATCATCGGCACTGCGGCGGTGAAGAATCCCGGTTTTCTGCATGACGCCTGCAGCGCGTTTCCCGGGCAGATCATCGTCGGCCTCGATGCCAAGGATGGAAAGGTTGCCACCGACGGCTGGAGCAAATTGTCGGGCCATGAAGTGATCGACCTGGCGAAGAAATTCGAGGACTACGGCTGCGAAGCGATCGTCTATACCGATATCGGCCGTGACGGCATGATGGGTGGTGTCAACATCGACGCTACCGTGAAGCTGGCTCAGGTAGTGCAGATTCCCGTCATCGCTTCCGGTGGCGTGCACAACATCAAGGACGTGGAAGCGCTATGTGCCGTGCAGGATGAGGGCATCGAAGGCGTGATCTGTGGCCGCTCCATCTATGAAGGCACGCTCGATCTGCGTCTCGCGCAGGAACGTGCCGATGCACTCTCCGGACTGGAGCAGTCCGAGTAACAAGGCTTACGCGAACTTCGTTTCGCATTCAGAAAACCGCCGACAAGGCTTATATGACTTTGGCAAAACGCATCATTCCCTGCCTTGACGTGACGGCAGGGCGTGTGGTCAAGGGCGTCAATTTCGTCGAACTGCGCGATGCCGGTGATCCGGTCGAGATCGCGAAGCGCTACGACGATCAGGGCGCCGATGAACTCACCTTCCTCGACATTACCGCTACCTCTGATCAGCGCGACCTGATTCTGCACATCATCGAGGCCGTCGCTTCTCAAGTATTCATTCCGTTGACCGTCGGCGGCGGCGTGCGCGTGGTCGAAGATGTGCGCCGCCTATTGAACGCCGGTGCGGACAAGATCAGCATCAACAGCGCCGCAGTGGCGAATCCCCAACTCGTGGCGGATGCTGCCCATAAATACGGCTCGCAATGCATCGTGGTGGCGATCGATGCCAAGCGCTCCGGCGAAGGGAAGTGGGAAGTCTTCACCCACGGCGGCCGCAAGCCCACCGGGCTTGATGTGGTTGAGTGGGCGAAGAAGATGCAAAGTCTGGGTGTGGGTGAAATCCTGCTGACCAGCATGGATCGCGATGGCACCAAGTCAGGGTTCGATCTTGAACTGACGCGTGCGGTGTCCGACGCCGTCAACGTGCCGGTCATCGCTTCCGGCGGCGTCGGCGGCTTGCAGGATCTGGCAGACGGCATCAAGGTCGGTCGCGCGGATGCCGTGCTGGCCGCGAGCATTTTCCATTACGGGCAGCATACCGTGCAGGAAGCCAAGCACTTCATGGCGGGGCAGGACATTCCAATGAGACTGTCATGAGCATCAAGGCAAAATGGCTGAATGCCGTCAAGTGGGACGAGAACGGCCTGGTGCCGGTGATCGCCCAGCAGGCCGGCACCAATGATGTGCTGATGTTCGCCTGGATGAACCGCGAAGCGCTGGCAAAGACGGTGGAACTGGGAGAAGCCGTGTACTGGAGCCGTTCGCGCAAGAAACTGTGGCACAAGGGCGAAGAATCTGGCCATGTGCAGATCGTGCGCGAGATCCGTCTCGACTGCGACGAGGATGTAGTGCTGTTGATGGTGGAGCAGGCCGGCAACATTGCCTGTCATACCGGACGTCATTCCTGTTTCTTTCAGCGCCTCGAAGGCAGTGCTGAATCGGCAGAGTGGGTGGCCGTCGATCCGGTGATCAGGGATCCGGAAAGCATTTACAAATAGTTTCTCTCATTTCTTGCTGCAAGCGGACAGACCTATACCATGACTGATACCCTCAAGCGGCTAGCCGACGTGATCGAATCCCGCAAGCCGGCGAACGGCGGCGATCCGGACAAGTCTTATATTGCGCGTTTGTTTGCCAAAGGCGATGACGCGGTCCTCAAAAAGATCGGCGAGGAGGCCACCGAAACTGTGATGGCCGCCAAGGACGCGCGTGCTGGCGGCGACCGTTCGAAGGTGGTCTACGAATGCGCCGACCTTTGGTTCCATTCAATGATCATGCTGGCGCAGCACGGTTTTACCCCACAGGATGTGATTGACGAGTTGGCGCGTCGGGAAGGTATTTCCGGCATTGAGGAAAAAGCCAGCCGCAAGCTTGAACAAAGAGATCACGACGAGCGCACGAACTGAACCGGAGCCCACATGGACAACTGCATTTTCTGCAAGATCGTCGCCAGGCAGATTTCGTCGAAGCCGATCTATGAAGACGAGGAACTGATCGCGTTTCATGACATTCGTCCCGCCGCAGCCATACATTTCCTGATTGTCCCTAAGGAACATATTCCCACGCTGGCTTCCTGCAACGAGCAGCATCAGGCCTTGCTCGGAAAAATGATGCTTCTGGCACCCAAGCTGGCGCAGGAACATGGATGTGGATATCAGGCGAACGGCGATGCTGTCGGCAGCGGCGGCTTCAAGACGCAGTTCAACATCGGACCGGACGGCGGGCAAGAGGTGTACCATCTTCATTTACACGTTCTGGGCGGGCCGCGTCTTCGACACGGCTGAATGCCGGGTTGCCTTGCATAATCACTTCAGTGTGATGCGCACGGCAGCTGGTCATACGCAGGAAAGATAGCTGCGGCATCCTGCCGCGTTCGGCAAGTTATTTAAGTTTAGGAGAAGGAACATGGGTGGATTGAGTCTGGGCCATTGGCTAATCGTCCTGCTGGTGGTCGTGCTGATTTTCGGCACCAAGAAGCTGGCCAATATGGGCAGCGATCTCGGCAAAGCGGTGAAGGGCTTCAAGGATGGCGTGAAAGGCGAAGACGAAAAGCCTGCAGCAGATCCGTCGCAGCTTGCCGACAAGACGACGATTAATGTCGAAGCGCGCGAAAAAAACCGTTCCTGATTTCCGATAAGCGCGGCGCATATCCATGATCGATCTCGGTCTTTCCAAGCTGGCACTGATCGGAGTCGTGGCGCTGGTCGTCATCGGACCGGAAAAGCTGCCGCGCGTGGCGCGAATGGCAGGTTCGCTGCTGGGCCGCGCGCAGCGGTACCTGAATCAGGTGAAGGCCGAAGTCAGCCGCGAGATCGAACTGGAAGAGTTGCGCAAGATGCAGCAGGAAGTCCAGCATGCGGCCGAGAACATGGAGCAGTCTATCGCACAGGGCTTGTCCGACGTACGCAGCGAACCGGAAACATCTTATCTGGCCGATAGGGATTTCACTGCATCGCGTTCCGCCGAGTCGGCACAGCAGATGGCCGGCAAGGCGCGAGACTTCCGGCGCAAGAAGCTGGTGCGGTCATCCTCGGTGCCGCAATGGTTCAAGCAGCAAAGCGCCCACCGCACACGAGTCATATCGGCCGCAGCGCGGGTCGCCAGGTACCGGCCGTCGTCCGCTTCCCGAAGCGCCTCACGTTTTTTTCACTAAGCCTTCATGCAGGACAGCCAAGAGCCTGGAATCCAGGAAACCTTCATTTCGCACTTGATTGAGCTGCGCAGCCGTGTCGTCAAGTCGACGGTGGTGGTGCTTGCCGTCTTCTGCCTACTGTATTTCGTTTGGCCCGGCCCGGCCGCCGTTTACGATTTCATTGCTCAGCCAATGCTGGATGCCTTGCCTGCCGGATCAAAGATGATTGCCATCGGGACGGTGACGCCTTTTCTGGTGCCGATGAAACTCACTTTCCTCGCGGCGCTGCTGCTTTCCTTGCCTTGGGTGCTCTATCAGGTATGGGCATTTGTCGCGCCTGGTCTCTATGCGCATGAAAAGCGCTTGATTGCTCCGCTGGTCATTTCATCTTCTGCACTTTTCATGGGTGGCGCCGCGTTCTGCTATTTCTTCGTGTTCGGCAAGGTATTCCAATTCATCAGCAGCATGGCGCCTGCATCAATCACGGTGGCGCCCGATATAGAAAATTATGTCGATTTCGTGATGACGATGTGCATTGCATTCGGCGCATCGTTTGAAGTGCCCGTGGTGGTGGCGGTGCTGGTGAGGATGAATCTGGTGACGGTGGAAAAACTGAGGGCTATCCGTTCCTACGTGATCGTCGGTGCCTTTGTGGTCGCGGCAATCGTTACGCCGCCGGACATCCCCAGCCAGCTTTTCCTGGCAACCGCGATGTGCCTGCTCTATGAAGTGGGTTTGCTGGTTGCGCCCTGGTTTGCAAGGGCAACGCGTCGGGCCGAAGACCCTGCCTAAATTTTCGCTTCCCTCAGCCAGGACACCACTGGATACGCCGCCTTGAAATCAGCGACTAGCGCCTTGCGTAGATTGTCCGGCATAGATTTCTTCAGGTCGATTTCCTTTGCCAGGATCAGGCTTTTCAACTTCACGTAGTCCAGGTGTATGGTGTCGGCATCATAGCCTTTTGGCGGACGGGTTAATTTATCCTTGTCCGAAAATCCGCCGAAGATTTCGTTGAGTTTTTTGTTTTTCAGCAGCTTGGAGAAGCCTTGTGCATCGTCGACGATGTGACGGCGCAGGGCGCTAAGGCGAGGCGATGGCGGCATGTATTCGCCGGCAGCGACCAGCAGCATGCCGTCGGCATCGATATGAAAATAATAGGCTGGGCCACCTCCCTGACTAGGCTTCTTCAGGCCGTTCGCAGTAATGGCCGCCGAAAAGTTCGTCTTATACGGCTGCTTGTCTTTCGAAAAGCGCATGTCGCGATGGATGCGAAACAGCGCTTTTCTTGGATTGCAATCGGCGACCGCCGGATCGAAGCATGCGACATCGTTAATCAGTTCGGCAACCAGCCCCAGGAACTCGGCGCGAAGAATGTCATAGCGCGGCTTGTTCATCACGAACCACGCGCGCCGATTGTTTTCCTTCAATTCCGCGAGAAACCTGACCAGGTCCCTGGTGTGCATGGTCAGGGCAATTGCTCGGGCAGTGCTCGTGGGGCAGGGCGTTTGCCGACGGTGACGTCAACAAGTGTCTGCTGTGATTTGCGCAGAACCGTCAACTTCGCGTTGCTGCCAGGCTTAAGTTGAGCAATCAGGTAGAGCAGGTCGTTCGTGTCGTTGACCGGCTTACCCTCAACCGCCACCAGAATGTCGGTTGGCCTGATGCCCGCCCTGTCGGCCGGGCCGCCCTTGACCACGCCGGCGATAATCGCTCCGGTTTTCGCAGT
>JAQSWC010000235.1 GCA_029266815.1 Paucimonas sp. | reverse complement strand
AGAATGCGCAATTGGCATTTAATCAACGTGCCAATGTTCGTTTTACAGCGCTGGAGAACGGGATCAACAACTCGATTGCGGCGCTCGAGCTAACCAACCGTTTTTTTCTCATCAGTAGCGACGTGACCCGGGAACAGTTTCGGAACTTCACTGAACCTCTGCTCCGCCACTATCCTTATATTCAGGCGTTCAATTACCACAAAATTGTGGCTGGCAAGGACTTGTCGTCCTATGTAGCCGCTATGCGCAAACATTACCCTGGGTTTAACGTCAATGAACGCCAAGGCAATCTTCTTGTGCCAGTCAAAGTGCGCGATGTCCACCGCGTGGTCCAATATGTAGAACCCTTTGAAGGCAATGAGCCGGCACTTGGCTTTGATGCAGACTCGTATCGCGATCAGGATGAAGCACTGCAACGCGCTTTAGCAACAGGCCGTCCAGCCAGTACCGACCTGTTGGTATTGGTGCAACAGTCCGAGAAGCGGCATGGCATTGTGTTGCTAATGCCGCTGTATCGGAACGGCGTCGTTCCAGACGACCCCGTTGCCCGGCAGAGTGCTCTCACCGGCGACACGGCAGTAGTGCTTTACACCTCGGACATGGTGGAAAAAGTCATGAAGGCTTCCGGGTTTTTCCGCAGCCCCGGGCTGGTTGTGCGGGTCTATGCGGCCGACACTGCTGAGCCATCCAAGCTGGTGTACTCGGACGACAAGGAGGGCGGGCAGGAAAAGAAGGTGGTATCGCTTTCTGTCGTCAGTCCTCACATTGAGCCCATAGCACGCACCTTCGATTTCGGTGGCAGGGTATGGTTGATGACGGTGGAGGCCGACCAGGCGATGTGGCTACCAGTGGTAAGCGGGTCGATGTGGACGCTGGGAGTCGGTACGCTGTTTGTGTTGCTTGCCGCTGCTTACATGCATATGTTTGCAGCCAGGTCCGCCCGCGTGCAGATTCTGGTCGATCAGCAGACGCTGGATCTAAAACATGCGAATGAGCTGCTCAAGTCCGACATAGAAGCCAGAGAACGTGCGGAGGACGCCCTGCGCCTCAGGGAGCGAGCCATTGAAGCAAGCGCGAACGCGATTGTGCTGATCAATGCGAACGGCCCGGACTACCACATCGAGTATGTCAATCCCGCATTCGAGCGAATCACCGGATATTCCGCCCAGGAAGTGCTGGGCAAGAGCTTCCGTTCGCTGCAAAGTGAAGACTGGGAACAGGCGGGCGTGGAGGAATTGCGCACTGCCTTGCGTGACAGGGTGGAGAAGCACATCACGCTGCGCAACTACCGTAAGGACGGCACACTGTACTGGCACGATGTTTATCTTTCTCCCGTGCGGGACGCCTCGTCGAACGTTACCCATTTCGTGGTCACCCAATACGATGTGACTTCCACCAAGCGCTACGAAGCCGAACTGGAATTCCAGGCAAATCGCGATTCCCTTACCGGCCTGGCCAATCGCAATCTGCTGAGAGACCGGCTGCGCCAGGCGCTCGCCTATGCCGACCGCTACGGCCATCCGATTTGGGTGGTATTCGTCGATCTGGATCGCTTCAAATTCGTCAACGACACTTTAGGACATCGCGCCGGCGATCTGTTGTTGAGTCGTGTTGCCGAGCGCCTTCTGCTTGCAGTGCGCGAAACCGATACTGCGGGGCGCCTGGGCGGCGACGAGTTCGCACTCATTCTCCCCGAGCGCAGCGACGAAGGACTGTCGACCAGCGTCATCCAGCGGATCATCGAGCATGTTGCCGCACCTCTGCATGTGGAAGGGCATGAATTCTTCGTCACCTGCAGCATGGGTGTCTCCGTCTATCCAAATGACGGTGCGGATGCCGATACGCTGATCAAGCACGCTGAAGTGGCGATGTATCGAGCCAAGGAAATGGGCCGCAATAATTTCCAGTTCTACACGGCCGCCATGAATGCGGAGTCGCTGGAGAAATTGACGCTGGAAGGTGGATTGCGTTCTGCCATCGACCGGCAGGAATTCCTGCTGCACTATCAGCCGCAGGTAGATCTGCGCAGTGGGCGCATCATCGGTATGGAAGCACTGATCCGCTGGAAGCATCCTGATCTGGGAATGGTTCCGCCGTTCAAGTTCATCGGCTTGGCAGAGGAAACCGGCCAGATCGTTCCGATCGGACAATGGGTGACGCGCACCGCTTGTGTTCAGGCCAAGGCGTGGGAAAACGCCGGCTTCGGCAAGCTGAGAGTGGCAGTCAATTTTTCGCCCCGCCAGTTCTTCCAGGGCGACATGGTGCAGTCGGTGGCCGATATTCTGGAAGAAGTCGGCCTTGATCCGGAGTGCCTTGAAATCGAGCTCACCGAAAGCCTGGTGATGACCGACGTGGAGCGGGCAATCACGATTCTGCGGGAGCTCAAGTTGCTGGGCGTGCAGTTATCGATCGATGACTTCGGCACCGGTTATTCAAGCCTCTCGTATCTCAGGCGCTTCCCTATCGATGTGCTGAAGATCGACCAGTCCTTCGTGCGCGACATCACCACCGACCCGGACGATGCGGCCATCGTCGTATCGATCATCTCGCTGGCCCACAGCCTGAGGCTGAAAGTGATTGCGGAGGGAGTAGAAACCTACGAGCAACTGGCTTACCTGACCGACCACGGCTGTGATCTGATGCAGGGCTACTATTTCAGCCGGCCGGTGGCGACCGAAGACTTCACCGAGCTACTTAATGAAGGCAAGCATCTGCCTTGCGCCGAAGAAGAAGAGGAAGACGGCGTGCGCGCCCTGAGCGGGCATTAAGAGCTTATCCCTATTGGGGCAGGCTCTTAATGCGCCACGCACCCTTCTTTGTCATATCCATCGTCTTGCGGCCAGTTCCCGCTTGAGGTAAGCGTACAGGACTGGAGCGGCCACCACGCCCACCAAGCCGAATGTCGCTTCCATGATCAGCATGGCAATCAGCAATTCCCACGCCTTGGCTTCGATTTGCGTGCCGATAATGCGGGCATTGAGAAAATACTCGAGCTTGTGGATGATGACCAGATAGAGCAGCGAAATCACAGCGATGTGCAGCGAATGCGAGAGCGCAACGATGACCAGGACGGTGTTTGAAATAAGATTGCCCACCACCGGCAGCATGCCGGCGGCAAAGGTGATCGCAATCATGCTCTTGATCAGAGGGAGCTTGATTCCTGCCAGTGGCAGAATCACGGCCAGGTAGATGCCCGTCAGCACAGCGTTGATCGCAGCAATCCTCACTTGGGCAAAAACAATACGGCGAAAGGCTTCGCCCAGATGAACCGCGCGTTCCCGCAATGCTTTGGTCAATGGCAGCAAGTTCGCATGTGGAACCGCGTCGTGCAGGGCAACCAAGGCGCCGATGATCATGCCGATCAAGAGATGGGCCGCCATCCGGCCCGCTTGTTCGCCCAGCGTTCGCGCCTCCAGTGCGTGGTCGCGAAGCCAGTTCCCCAGCATGACACGCAATGCCTCCGCATCATCCGGAAGATGAGAACGCATCCATTCCGGGAAGTGAATGCGGGACGCATCGATGATGTCCGCCATTTTCTGCAGGAGCACGTGCAGGCTGCCCGCGTCGCTCCTGAAGAAAAGTATCGTTCCCCAGATCGAAAGCGACAACAGGGTCACCACCAGGCTGCCGATAATTGCCACGGCAACAAGTCGGGCACGCGCGCTACTGATCTTGCGTTCCAGTGCAGGGGCGCTCATGTGCACCAGCGAATACACTAGTAGCCCGGCAAACAAGGCACCGACAAGTCCGTTGCGGATAACAAGGAGAAGCAGTCCCCCCGCCAGAAGATAGGACGCAAAACGGGCGATTTGATCCCGGTCGTTCATTCATGACTCCGCATGCAGGTGAGAAAGGCGAAACATGATATCAACGAATATCGAATTGCCCTGAAATTGTTATTCGAACGAGGCTGAAGGTTTGACAGTATTTCCCATATTCATGGGATACGAGGACACAGGCCTAGCCCGTAAGCTTGCCCATCCTTCCAAACGCCGCTGGTCTGCCTATGCAGGCATCCCTGCTGACGCAGATGGCGGCCTCTTTTCCTACGGCACAAATGAAACGACATTCGCTTTTGCTCGCTTTGTTTGCCATTTATGCAGTAGCGTGGTTTTACCCGTATTCCACGGAAATTGAAAAGACAGTGGTCACGCTGCCCCAAGGTCCAGCCCTGGCGAAGCTGGCCGCTTTCGCTGTGCTCCCTTTTCTGGTCATGATGGGCCTGATCGGGTGGCGCACCTG
>JAQSWC010000005.1 GCA_029266815.1 Paucimonas sp. | reverse complement strand
CTTATGTTGCAGCAAGAAACTTTAAAGAGGGAAATGCAGTCAGAACCCCCGCAACGTTGAGTTCGCGCAAGAGTGTGCCAAGGTAATGTTGTCTATTGTGATATAATTAAAAGCTTTTGATTCAATGGCTTACGTGGTTCGGCGGCAATTTGCACATCCTGCCTTGCCTAGACATAGCTGTACAAGCCTAACAACCGCTCAATTTGGCAGCTTGTGCTGCTGCAAGAGCTTATTCAGTTGGTAGTTGACTCCATGGCGAACGCAATGAAGAAACCCACAAAATCCTCGGCATCTTCGGCAAACTCCGCAAAAAAAGCCGCTTCTAAAACAGCTGCCAAACCAATTGCCAAGAAAGCAGTACCGGCAAAGGCGAGCAAGCCGGTGAAAGCGGCAACGCCGAAAACTGTGGTGAGTGCGGGCACTAAAACGACAGCCAAGCCATCCAACGCAAAACCTGTTTCCAAGGCAGTTGCAAAAGCGCCTGCCGCACCATTGAAGACTCCTGTGACCAATAAAAAATCTGATGCAAAAACGGTAGCCAAGGCTGCCAAGCCGGCGGCGCAGCCGGAAAAGAAGGTGGTAGGCGTGGTTTCGGCTGTCAAACAGACAACCGATGCCGCTGCTTTGGCTGCAATTGACACATCCACTTACGTGTTGCCTTCGGTGAAGGTGCCGGGCCGCCGCGGTCGCAAGCCTAAGGATTTCCAACCGGAGAATGATGAGGTTGCCGCGCTGAATGCGGTCGAGCGCGCAGAGTTGAAGGCTGCGGATAAGGCGCGTGCCAAGGATCGTAAAGCGAAGGAAAAAGCTTTGTTGAAAGAAGCTTTCTCGTCTGATACCGAGGCCAGCGAAGAGGAAATCGAGGCGCGTCGCCTGAAGCTGAAGAACCTGATCAAGCTCGGCAAGGAGCGGGGGTTCCTGACGTATGCGGAAATCAACGACCATCTGCCAGAGAACATTGTTGATCCCGAAGCGATCGACGGCATTATCAGCACCTTCAACGACATGGGCATTGCCGTCTACGAGCAAGCGCCCGATGCTGAAACGTTGTTGCTGTCGGATGCGGTTCCGAGCGTCGCGACGGATGAGGATGCCGAAGCGGCAGCTGAAGCTGCGCTGTCGACCGTTGATTCCGAATTCGGACGCACCACTGACCCGGTCCGCATGTACATGCGCGAGATGGGTTCGGTTGAACTGCTGACTCGCGAAGGCGAGATCGAGATTGCAAAGCGAATCGAAGAAGGCCTGAAGGACATGATCCAGGCGATCTCCGCCTGCCCGACGACGATTGCCGAGATACTTACCGCCGCAGAACGCATCGAGAAGGATGACCTGAAGATCGATGAAATTGTCGACGGACTGGTCGACCCCAATGCGCCCGAGCAGGACCAGGTAATGACAGGCGCAGCCGCTTCCGATGATGAAGACGAAGAGGATGAAGAAGACGAAGAGGACGAAGAAGAAGAAAACAATGCTTCTGGTGCCGCAGGGTTCTCTGCCGAACAGCTAGAACAGTTGAAGCGTGAATCGCTCGACAAGTTCGGCAATATCGCCAGCAACTTCGACAAGATGCGCAAGGCTTTCGAGAGAGAGGGTTACAACTCGAAACCTTATGTGAAGGCGCAGGAAGCCATCTCCGACGAGCTGCTCTCCATCCGTTTCACTGCGAAATTCGTTGAGAAACTGTGCGATACGCTGCGTGGCCAAGTCGATGAAGTCCGCCATATCGAAAAGCAGATTCTGGAAGTGGCAGTCAACCGCTGCGGCATGCCGCGCCACCACTTCATCAAGGTCTTTCCGGGCAATGAAACCAATCTCGATTGGGTCGATGGCGAAGTCAACGCCGGTAACAGCTATAGCGCAGTATTGGGCCGTAACGTTCCGACCGTCAAGGAACTGCAGCAGAAACTGATTGACCTGCAGGCGCGCGTGGTGCTGCCGCTGCCTGACCTGCGTGATATCAACAAGAAGATGTCCGCTGGCGAGATGAAGGCCCGCAAGGCCAAGCGCGAAATGACCGAGGCCAACCTGCGTCTGGTGATCTCGATCGCCAAGAAATACACCAACCGCGGCCTGCAATTTCTCGACCTGATCCAGGAAGGCAATATCGGCCTGATGAAGGCGGTGGACAAGTTCGAATATCGCCGCGGCTACAAATTCTCGACCTATGCGACATGGTGGATCCGCCAGGCGATCACGCGTTCCATCGCGGACCAGGCGCGTACCATCCGTATTCCGGTGCATATGATCGAAACGATCAACAAGATGAACCGCATCTCGCGCCAGATTTTGCAGGAAACCGGCGCCGAGCCGGATCCGGCGACACTGGCTGTCAAGATGGACATGCCGGAAGACAAGATCCGCAAGATCATGAAGATCGCGAAAGAGCCGATCTCGATGGAAACTCCCATCGGCGACGACGACGATTCGCATCTCGGCGATTTCATCGAGGACAACAATACGCTGGCACCTTCTGATGCAGCATTGCATGCATCGATGCGCGGCGTGGTCAAGGATGTGTTGGACTCGTTGACACCGCGCGAAGCCAAGGTGTTGCGCATGCGCTTCGGCATTGAGATGTCAACCGACCATACGCTGGAAGAGGTCGGCAAGCAGTTCGATGTCACGCGCGAGCGCATCCGCCAGATAGAAGCCAAGGCGCTGCGCAAGCTGCGGCATCCGTCACGCTCCGACAAGCTCAAGAGCTTCCTTGAAGGCAGTTAATCGTTTAACATTGGCGGCGGAAATTTTTCCGCCCCTGTTTTTTCAAGCGGGCATTGCTCGCACGAAGGGAAACGGGCCTCTAGCTCATGCTTGGTTAGAGCAGCGGACTCATAATCCGTTGGTGCCGTGTTCGACTCACGGGAGGCCCACCAGTTACCATGCCTGATACTCAGCCAGAAACCACTCAAACTATCGCGCCGGCGATCCGTTTCCAAGACTTCGGATTGTCTGCCGAGATTTTGCGTGCTTTAACGGATCAGGGCTACGTCCATCCGACGCCGATCCAGGCGCAGGCAATTCCCATCGTATTGCAAGGCCGGGACGTGATGGGCGCGGCTCAGACGGGCACCGGAAAAACGGCCGGTTTTTCGCTCCCCATCATCCAGAAGCTGTTGGCGCATGCAAACGCCAGTGCTTCTCCTGCGCGGCATCCGGTACGTGCCCTGATTCTGACGCCTACGCGCGAACTCGCCGACCAGGTGGCCGAGAACGTCAAGGCTTATTCCCGCCATACGCCTCTGCGATCGACCGTAGTATTTGGTGGTGTCGACATGACGCCACAGACTGCAGCCTTGCGCGGCGGCGTCGAAATCGTGATAGCCACGCCCGGACGCCTGCTGGACCATGTGCAGCAGAAGACATTGAACCTGTCGCAGACCGAAATCTTCGTGATGGACGAAGCGGACCGCATGCTGGACATGGGCTTTTTGCCTGACCTGCAGCGCATCATCAATCTGTTGCCCAAGAAGCGGCAGAACCTGATGTTCTCCGCGACCTTCTCGCCAGAAATCAAGAAGCTCGCCAACAGTTTCCTGCAAAGCCCCGTGTTGATCGAAGTTGCACGCAGTAATGCGACGGCGGACAACGTCACGCAGATCGTCTACAAGGTGGAAGAGGAAGCCAAGCGCGCGGCGGTCGCGCATATCATCCGCGAGCGCAATCTCAAGCAGGTGATCGTTTTTTCCAATACCAAGATCGGTGCGTCGCGATTGGCGCGCCAACTCATGGTGGAAGGTATCAAGGCCTCCGCCATCCATGGCGACAGGTCTCAGGCGGAACGGATGGCTGCACTTGATTCTTTTAAGCGCGGCGAGATTGAGGTACTGGTGGCAACAGACGTTGCAGCGCGCGGACTCGACATCGCAGAGCTTCCCTGTGTGATTAACTTTGACTTGCCGTACAACGCCGAGGATTATGTGCACCGCATTGGTCGTACCGGCCGAGCAGGTGCTTCCGGAGACGCGATTTCGCTGCTGACCGACAAAGATGCGCGTCTTCTGGTTGATATCGAAAAACTGATCAAGCAGAAGCTGATTCCGATACAGATTGAAGGGCTTGATTTGCGTCCGGAGCGGCCTGCACGAAGCTTGCGGGAAAACGATCGTGGCGTACGGTCGCCGCGCACATCGGCTGCTGTTTCTCCCCGTAAGGAAAAGGTTGATCCCTGGTTTCTCAAACCTTACGAACCGTCCAACCCGGATGAGGCCCAGCCTGAAGCGAAATCCGACACCAAGTCTCCATCTGCAAAGCCGCAAAAAGCGAAGACCGCAGCACTGCTCGGCGGCCTGCCCAAACGTTAATCGCTACGCTTTAGCGTATTTCAAAACGAGTTGCCCACTGCTGGGTAGCTTCGTTCCAGAATGCTTCCGTTGAAGTTGTTTCCGCCACATCGAGCCCGAGGAATCGCGCGGCATTCGCCAGTGTTTCTACGGGATTGGACAAGTCGAGTGGTGCTGCACCTGTTTGCTTTGATAGCTTCTCGCCGGCAGCGTTGGTTACGACGGGTACGTGCATATACTCAGGTGTATGAAAAGCGAGGAGGCGCTGCAAATAGATTTGTCGTGCAGTGGAGCCGATCAGATCCATGCCGCGTACAACATGTGTAACCCCCTGGTCTGCGTCGTCGACCACTACTGCCAACTGATATGCCCAGAAGCCGTCGGCCCGTCTCAGCACGAAATCGCCGCATTCGACGGCTAGATGCTGAACAACCTCGCCCCTCCAGCGATCTTGAAAACGAATACATTCATCTTTCTGATTGGTGTCCGGCACGCGCAGTCTGTGCGCTCGGGCTGCTTTACCAACTGCAAGACCTTTGCGGCACGTACCGGGATAGATTGCGCTGCCGTCGGTTCCTATACCTAGTCTTGAATCAGCGATTTCACGTCGCGTACAGCCGCAGGCATATATGTGATCGCCAAGTTGTCCAAGAGCCGCCTCATATAGTGAATAGCGTTTGCTCTGCCAGACTATTTCACTGTTCCAACACATCCCCAGTATCGACAGTGCACGCAGGATGTCCTCGGCTGCGCCGGCAACGGTGCGCGCGCCATCGACATCCTCGATCCGCACCAGCCATTCTCCCTTGTGCGCCTTTGCATCCAGATAGCTGGCCATTGCCGCAACAAGAGAGCCCATGTGCAGCGGTCCTGTTGGAGAAGGTGCAAAGCGGCCGATGTAGGAAGTGTGCATGGATACGGAATTCCTCCGAAAAACACGCGACAATGATACGTATCAGGTCGCTATCCTGGCTGCAGGATCAGCCAAATGGCTTTTCCGGCTTCACATTTTGAGTAGAGAACACGAAGTATTTGTTCATCAGAAAAGAGGCGCCGACGTAGACGACGCCTGCGAGTACTTGGCTCGCGCCCTTGTTCACACTGAATTCATAGACAAACATCAGCAGCGCCAAGTAGTTCAGTGCGTAAGCGAATGCGAAGACCGAGATGAACTTAATAGCTTCCCTTCTTTTGGCTTGGGTGCTTCGGAAAGTGAAATTCCGGTTCAGAACGTAGGACAGGACAAGGCCTACCGCATAGCCCGCTGCGTTGCTGGCTTCTGGCGACATCTTCGCGAGATACATGCAAGCGAAGATGACGCAATATCCCAGCAACGTATTCAGTACGCCTACCGAGACGTAACGAAAAAGCTGGTTCAGCGTGGCCGACATGCTTGCACCCAGTATTGCCCGCCAAGTGGAAGCCATCCGAGATGTCTTTCCAGGCCCCTCAATGCCGGCAGGCTGGGCGGGACGAATAGGCAATAGGCTTGCTTCTCCAGCGTCATGCCGGCGTTCTTCAGCGTACGTTTGAGTTCGGCCGGCTTGAGCAAAACCGCATCCGCGTCGTAGGGACAAGTGTTGACAATTCGGCGCGTCACTGGGTTATAGGGATTGTGCTCGAAGACGAAAACTTTGCCGCCGGGTGCCAACCGATCCATCAGCGTCTTCGATACTGACTCGCGCTGCGGTGGCGGCACATGATGGAACACCCCGGCGACGAAAATGACATCGAACTGGCCAGGCGATGCCATGCCATTGTGCTCTTCAAGGAACTGGACGCCGGCGTTCTCCTTACGTGCCACTTCCAAGCTGGCGCAGGAAATGTCGGATCCCACGATCTCTGCTTCAGGGAAAGCGTTGCGCAGAAAACGGATATTGCGTCCGATGCCGCAGCCGTATTCAAGTACGCGCTGCACCGGACTCCGGACACGATTGCGTACGATATCTACTTTGTAGCGTGCGAAATACTCTTCGCTAGGCGAAAAGAAGCTGGTCTGATCACGCAGAAGTTGGTTGTAGTTACCGACATATTGGTCGAAGTCTACCGGCTCGGTCATGATGCGCGTTCTCCTATTCGATGATGTAACGCGACCGCCTCATGGTGCACGATCTCCTCCTCAATGATGTAACGTGGCCGCCCCTTGACTTCTTCGTAGATCGCGCCGATGTAGGCACCCATGGTGCCGAGCACGATCAGCTGCACGCCGCTAAACAGCAGCAGTAGCGAGACCACAGTTGTCCAGCCGCTGGGCAGTGACTGGTCGATGAAATAATTGACCACTGCACCCAGCATGAAAAAGAAGGCCAGCACTGCAAACCCGATGCCGACGAACATGCCCACCTGTAATGGCTTAGTACTGAACGACAGGATACCGGCGGTCGCGAGTTGCATCATCCGGGAGAAAGAGTACTTTGATTTTCCGGCGAAACGCTTTTCCGCAATGTATTCGACGGAGGATTGTTTGAATCCCATCCACGAGAACACGCCGCGCAGGAACATGTTCCGCTCCCGGAACCCGCTGGCCAGACAGCGTGCGACTCGGGCGGAAATGAGGCGGAAGTCGGCAGCATTCGCGTTGATCGGCACTTTCGACAGCGTGCGGAGCACCCGGTAAAAAAGGTTGCCGGCCGCCTTGCGCAGGAGGCCGGCGTCTTCTGTGTCGCGGCGTATGGTATAGACGACGTCGTGGCCTTCGCGGTATCTGCCGATCAGCTCGGGAATCAACTCCGGCGGATGTTGAAGATCACTATCCATCATTACGATGGCATCAGCATCGAGCGCGTTTTCAATACCGGCCAGCAGCGACATCTGGTGGCCGAAGCGCGATGACAGGGCAATCACACGGGTCTTCGCATCGCCATTTGCCAAGTTGCGCAGCACTTCCAAGGTATTGTCGGTGCATTTGTCGAGCACGTACAGGATCTTTGCGTCGACATCGTCGAGGGTGTCGAGCACGGCGTGTGTGCGTGCGTGGAAGTGCGCGATCACTTGTTCTTCATTGAAAACGGGTGCGATGACGGTGAGCTTAAGCTTCGGCACGAGACCTCCAAAGATTCATCAGTTTCATAGTTCGGGTCATGTCGGCATAGATCTCCGGCACATCGTAGCCGGTGCGATTGGTTGAGGCATTCGAACTGCGGACAATTGTCATGTCCAGTCCGCTTTTTTCCAGCAGCCGGCGAAGCAGTTCGTGCATCGAAACTGGAATACCGCTGGCGATATGATGCACGCTTCCTGGTTCAGCGTGCGCGGCAATTGCAAGAAGTTGGTCGACGGCATCGTCCGTAGACACATAGTCCCTTATCGCGTCGAGGGGTCCCAGCTCGATTGCGGAGCGATATCCGTTCAGCACTTCGCCGATCTGTTTTTGCACCCGGCCGATAAACAGACGCTCGGACATCCCCGGTCCAACAAGATTGAAAATGCGGGCAACGACTACATTCGCGCCGCGACTTGCATGCAGCCCTGCAAGTTGCGTTTGCCAAGCCTTCGTCAGGCCATAGGTCGACACCGGCGCAAGTACACGGTCTTCCCGGACCGGGTTTTCTTCCGGGCGAATGACGCCGTATTCGGCGGCCGACCCGGCTACTACGATGCGGGTTGCCGGGCTGGCTTCGTAGACCGCCGTCAGCAGCCGGCGAGTCGCCTCGACATTAACCGCGTATGCAAGTTCGAAATCGTCGCCGAAGACTGCCGCCAGATGCAAGACTAGATTGGGACGAACCCGCTCGATTACTGCGGATATTTGCGCAGGATCACATAGGTCGAGTGCCACATCGTCGCTGGATCGGCTGGCAGCAACAGAACGGCAGTTGGCATCTTCCCGCAAGCGGCGCATCACCGCTTGGCCGAGTGCACCGGATGCGCCGGTAACTAATACGGTCTGCATCACTCGATGCCCAGTTTCGCCGACAATTCGTCAAAATTCTCGTCCGCGTGCTGATAATCATCAGGACGGCCGATGTCTAGCCAGTAACCCGAGAAAGGCCGGATATCGATGCGTTGTCCACGTGCCAGTCCATCCATCATCAGGCTGTCAAAACCATAGGTCTTGCCTCGGGGCAGTGCCTCTATCACAGCGCGGTTGATGCAATAGATACCCATGCTGACGTCGAAATCGTAGACCGGTTTTTCCTGGAAGGCTGTCAATCGCCCCGATTCATCGTAGCGCAGCACACCGAAATCTATCTTGACCTGCCGCCGGAAGGCGGACACGGAGATTTGGCTATCTGTCTCGATATGGCGACTGAAAAACGCACGATAGTCGAGATCACACAGGATATCGCCGTTCATCACTAGGAAATTTTCTGGCAGATCGTCGATCAGCGTCAGTGGGCCAATCGTACTAAGTTCGCCTTCCTCTAGCGAATAGTCAAGCTTCAATCCCAGCCTGCTGCCATCGCCGAAGTAAGCCATAATCAGGTTCGACAGATGGTTGACCGCGAGCGTGACGTGCGTGAAGCCGTTGCGCTTCAGCTGCATCAGGATGATCTCGAGGATCGAGTACTTGCCGCCGAGCGGCACCAGCGGCTTGGGAATCAGCGTCGTGTATGGGCGTAGCCTAGTGCCTTTACCGCCTGCAAGGATGATTGCTCTCATGAGTTAAAGCTCCTACAGGTTGTATAACCAGGCTTTGTAGCGGGCCAGGTTCTCAGGCTGACGGAACCAGGCGATGGTGTCGCGTAGGCCCGCGTGCAGGTCGTACTGCGGTTTCCACGGCGTCAGCGTGGTGATTTGAGTGTTGTCGCCGATCAGGCGGAAGACCTCGGAAGCATCAGGGCGAAGGCGTTGCTCATCGGTGACGATGCGCGCTTCCGGATTTAGTTCTTCGATCAATATCCTGGCGGTGTCGCCGATCGTGTGCTCAACACCGGTGGCAATATTGACTTCCTTGCCGACGGCGGCATCCGACTCCGCCAGGGCGACGAAGCCGGCGGCTGTATCCTTTACGTAGTTGAAGTCACGTGTCGGCGTCAGACTACCCAGGCGTAGTTCGGTCTGTCCGGAAAGGAGTTGCGTGATAACTGTCGGGATGACTGCACGCGCGGATTGGCGCGGGCCGTAGGTGTTGAAAGGACGAACAATGACGACCGGCGTATTGAACGAGCGGTAGAACGACTCACCGAGCCGGTCTGCACCGATCTTGGTGGCGCTATAGGGCGACTGGCCCTGAAAAGGATGCTTTTCATCGATCGGGGCATATTGCGCGGTGCCGTAGACTTCGGAAGTTGATGTCAGCAATACGCGCTCCGTCCCCAGACGCCGTGCCGCCTGCAGCACGTTCAAAGTTCCCTTGATGTTCGTGTCGATGTAGGAGTCTGGCGAATGGTAGGAAAACGGGATTGCAATCAGTGCAGCCAAATGAAATACAACGTCACAGCCGGCCATCGCTTCATGCACACCATTGGGGTCACGTATATCACCGGCAAATACATCGAGCGTACGCGTGACTTTGGCAGGCAGAGTGTCAAGCCAGCCCCAACTATTCTGCGAGTTGTAGTAAACGAATGCGCGGACATCGCAGCCGTGTGTCAACAGCGCCTCGACAAGATGGCTTCCGATAAAGCCGTCGGCTCCGGTAACCAGCACTTTCTTCGATTTCAGGTTCATGTTTCATTCCTGCAGGTTTGCGGTGTCATAGTGAAATCCATGACGAAAAAATATAGCTCTCTTGGGTCGCCAGGCGCATCCAGCCTCCGTATGCCAGTTGAGAACCGAAGGCGACGAGACGCTCCTGATTCGAGATGCACCGAAATACGTACTGGCTGAGGCACTGCCGTGGCGTCAATTTTCATGGGAGCGTTTGCCCCGCTGACTTCAATTATTCCTGAGTGCGGCGCCGCAACGGCGAAGCTGATGCAGGAGGCGGCGTGATTATCGCCTGCATTGTGAACAATGAGGTCTGCCTTGTTTTTCACCCAGCGGAAAGGACGCCCTTCCTGGTTACGTTCTTCATCGTAAAATCCCTTGGCCCACTTAACTAGCATGTCGTTACCCAAGAGAACTTTTGCTTGTTCGCGGAAAGTGGCTTCGCCCATGTCAGTCTTTAGCGTGGCAGAGTAGGCGCGCAAGTCGAGCGCTATATACCGTTCGTTGCCGGTATCGATTTTCCGCACGTGTTCATGGAGGAGATCGGCCAGTAGCTTCTGCCCGCTGTCAGCATACGCCGCGCGGTCGATCCAGATTGCATCAAAGCCGGACAATGCGGCGCCTTCCAAAAATGCAATCCCTCGAAGTGCGGCCAGCCGATTCTGCCACGAGCGATGGCGTTCGGTTAGCGACGGCCAACTCCACCGTAGACGCGTAGACCATATCGCCGGCCGGCCATGGTCGTACGAAAGCATCTGATGAAAGACATGGATAGGGGGATAACCGGTAAGAGGTAATTGCAGAACTGCAGCGTTGTCGGGTAAGGCCCGCTCCAGATTTTGTACCGCGGTTTTTTCGCCTTTTATGCGCGTTAAATTCTCGCCCTGTTTCGCTACGAAGAAACGTGCATCGAGTAGTTGGTCATAGAGGCTGAATAAAGCGAAGCTACCTGCCAGTGCATAAGCGGAAAGCCGACGCCAACGATGCGGGCTGAGAAATCTGCGCTGTAGCCAAAATCCGGCTGCAGCCAGGACAAGGAATGCCAGGTAGACGGAGAAACGGTTGTAGGCTCGTATATCCGGCGTGCCAACGAGATTGATGACTGCGCCCAGTCCACCGACAGTGATAACGAGGAACGTCACCACAGCAAGCGTATGGACAGCTCGTTCGGGCTGCTCACGAACCGCGTGAGTACGGAGCAGGGAAAACAGGACCACAAGCAGTCCGAAGGCTGCAAACAGGCCTAGGCGTGCAGTGACATTTTCGTTTTCAATCGGGAAGCCGGCATGATTGTCACGTTTCGCATATTTTGCCAAGGGTCTCACGGGATTGTCGGGGTGGGGCGCAATCATGCGGCGGAGCTTGGCACCGTAGACTTCCGCTTCCGCAATCGATTTGTATCCCATCTCGGGCGGTTTTCCTTCAGCCTGCCAGCTACGATAGGCGGGAAAGAGGTTAATTGCCGTCGAAACGCAGATGAGCGCTATGGCCAACAAAGGGAGCCTGAGTGCTGCCCTCTCGCCACGCCGCCAAGCAATTAGTGCAGCGACGCCGAACAGCAGGGCAGCGAAGTAGCTGAAATAGATGTAATCAAAACCCTGTGCACAGCAGGCGGCGAGTCCAATGAATGTTGCTTGCCTCGGATAGCGTATTCCTTCACCACGCCCTGCTATGACGACTGCCAGCAGACATAGCAGTGGGACGAGGTAGTAGACCAGGTTCAGATGATGGACGTTGCGGATCAACGCAAAGGGCAGGAAGGCATACAGCACGCCTATGCCGAACGCGACGCCGCGCGACAGGCGCAATTGGTATGCAGCGTATGCGGAAGACCATGCACTTGCCACCAGTGTGAAAAGGAAGAACACATTGAGGACAAGCCCCGGATCCGAAGTGAAGAAGGAAATGGCCTTCATGACCAGCCAGTCGGTGCTGGTCATATGTGGAAAGGCAGCGGCTGGATAGACGAAGGGGGCAGACAGATGTGAGACTGTCGTCGGCCAGCCGTCCTGAAGCAAACCCTTGATGTGCATGAGCACGACGACCACATCGCCTTCCTGATAGGTGAAGGGGACACCCAGCGTCTCGGCCGTGAGATGAAAAGAGCGCCACGCTACCAGCAGGACGCAGGTGGACAGCAGGAAGAAGAAAGCGAAAGAGTTTCGGAAGCTGGTAACTGCGGAAGCGGAAGGCGGCAGAATATCGGCCTGCTGATAAAATTGTGGCTTTGACATGCGCGTATTATATTAGTACCGGCACCCGGCGGTAGTATGCGCAGCTCCTTTTCTTTGGAACCTGCTAATTCTGGTTTTCAAACGGACTTCAGAAAATCAGGAAACGGTAGTGCCTGGATTGCCTTGCACCGCGCTGTCATGCCGTAAGATGCTTACCCGCTGTTCCAGACCTGGAACGAATCCGCCTTCGTATCCATATCCTTATTACACTCCTATGCAGACACTTTTGCCTCAAGCTACCGACGAAGAATTCGTCACGCATTGCTACCGATATTTCCTGGCGCGCGATCCCGACGCCGGTGGTAAGGCGCATCACATGGAAGCGTTGTCCAAAGGGATGACGAGAGAGGCGTTGTTCCAGGTGTTTGCGGCGAGCGGCGAATCGGTTGGCCGTTTCAATGTCGGTCCTACGAGACCGCAATTCGCTCCCGATGGCCATTTTTATTCGCCTGTTCCGGCCGTCGAAGACTACGAGGAGCGGTATGAGGACCGAGCACTTCATTCCGTCGACGAAGATGTGGCGAATGGGGAAGCGCAGCTTGCGCTGGCGCAAACCTTCAAGACGTACTACGATGAACTGCCTTTTCCGCGCGATGCCGCGGATGGATATCGCTACCATCTCAACAACGGTCGCTTCAACTATTTCGATGGCATTACGCTGTATTGCTTCATCCGCCACTTCCGGCCCCGGCGCATCGTCGAAGTCGGCAGCGGATTTTCATCAGCCGCGATGATCGATACCTGCGAAGCCTTCCTTGATGGCAGGACCGATATCACCTTCATCGAACCTTATCCAGAAACCTTGTACGGTCGTCTCAGCGGGAAAGACAGGGAGCGGTACTCCATTCTTGAGAAGAAGGTTCAGGATGTGCCGCTTGACGTGTTCCGTGCATTAGAGGCCAATGACATTCTTTTTATCGATTCTTCACATGTCGCCAAATTCGGCAGCGACGTCAACCATCTGATTTTCAAGGTGCTACCCGTTCTACAGGACGGCGTTGTTATCCATTTCCACGACATTTTCCGCAATTTCGACTATCCCATCGAATGGCTGAAGGAGGGAAGGGCATGGAATGAAGCCTATTTGCTACGCGCGTTCCTCTTGTCAAACCCGGGCTACAAGATACTGTTCTTCAACGACTGGTTCGCGCACCAGCATTGGGATTTCCTCGAGCGTCAACTGCCCTTGTGTACGGTGCAGCCGGAAGGAAGCCCGTTCAGAAATTGCGGGGTCAGTCTCTGGATTCAGAAAATAGGCCGCGCCTGATCACGCCAGCTTGGTGAATTTGAAAATTCTACGTGCAGGTAATTCCTGTGAATAGACGTTATCAGGCCCGTCGAGTGACTCATACTCGAAATCGTAGGTATGCGCCAGATTGCGCACAGCCGGTTCGTTAGGGAAAAGGTAATTGCTGATGCCCACCATATCCCGCTTGTCCTTGCCTTGGCCAGCAATGGTCGGATAGATGTCGCTGGCAAATTCGAAAATCGGCAGTTCGCTGTGGATACCTGACATCTGGGTTTCCATATAGATCACGCCTTGGTCCGCTACCAGTTCGCGCAGCATTTTCATGCAAGTAAACACGTCTTCCAGGTGGTAAATCACCCCTAAAAAAAAGATCACGTCGTATTGCTGGTTGAAATTATGAGTGCGGAAATCAGCCGTGATGATGTTCGGTTGGACGTCCCAGGCGCCACTGGCATAGCGAATGTTTCCGGGCCAGCTTTTCCAATCTTTGTCGACGGACGTCACCGATTCTGCCCCTGCCATCAGGGCGGCGATGGAAAAGAATCCATCGTTGGCGCCGATATCGAGTACACGCTTTCCTGACAACCCGCCTTCGTTTGGAATTCGAAGAGCTTGCCACATCTTGAACTGGAGGTCCTTGTCCTCGCTGGCACCGCTGATGCGTTTTCCATTTGGCAGCGGCATGCTGTGCCACCAATTGAACGTGCCTTCCGGCGCGTCAATCAGTTCAGCTTTATGTTTCTGAAAATAGGAATTCATCATTTCTCCATGAAGGTTGGCAGACTGCCGCCGCGGACTGGCACAACGGCACTTTGCAGGTCGCTACCTGCCTGCGAATTGGTACTGTCCTGCCGGTCGCCGAGCAGGATGGCCGCAAGCTCCTGGGCATTCTGGGCCCAGGAGCGCCATTCCATTCCGGCGACTGACGGAGTGCGGTCTGCTTCCTGCAACCTCATCCATTCGCGCACAGCATCAGCAATCCGGGTGGGATCTAGTCCGTCAAAATAAAAAGCGTGATCGCCTGCGATTTCCCGGAATACAGGAAGATCACGTGCAATGAGCGGCAAGCCAACCTGCGCGCCTTCGATCAACGGCAGGCCAAAACCTTCGCCTTCGCTCGCGAACAACTGGGCAGTGCATGCCGCATAGATGCGTTGAAGGTATTCATCGCTGACGCCCTGAAGCCAGAACAGCCTGCGGCCCAGCTCGGGATGCGAGCGCAGGCGTGCGACGATCTGCGGAATTGTACGGCGCTCTTCGTCGGGAAGATGCGTCCAGCCTTCCTTGCCAACAATCACGAGATTGACGTCCGCGCCGGATGCCCACAGCTGCTCGAAGGCGCTGATTGCCTGCAGATGGCCCTTGCGCGGTTCGATTGTGCCAACCATCAGATAGCTAGGCGCGGCGGAAATCCGGGAAACGACACGGTCCGCGTCAGGTGGCATTCCGGCGCTTGGGGAGGGTGCTTCGATGTCCGCACCATGATGAATTACCGCATACTGTAAGTACGCCTTGCAGGGATGTTCCTGTTTCTCCAGCCATTGTCTGACTTCAGTCGCAACGGCATGCGATATGCAGACCAAGCGGTCCGAATGACGGGCCACGCAGTCAAGCCAGGCCGCATGTCCCTGCTCCGCACCCCTGGGGAAAAATTCCGGACGCTGCAACGGCAGGATGTCGTGAACGAGGAAATTAATGTCCACCCCGTGCGCACGCCAGTCTTCGTAGATCCCGCCGTGGGCAGCGTCGATGACACCAGAGGGATAAAGATCAGGAGAATAAAAAACATCGCCCGCGTAGATGTCCACCGGTTCGTCCGCAAGGGGCGATTCGATATCAAGAAGTCGGGCGGCATAGGTGCGCGCATACCGGTAGTGCAGAGTGCCGCCCTCCGATGTCAATGCGACCGGTTCCACTCGCCAGCCATGCGGAGGCGCCTTCAGCAATGCACCCAGCTGGGCTCGTACTACGCGCTCGATGCCCGTGCGCAGATCTTGGCGGGAGACTGCCGACACGTCGACCAGCAATTGTTTCAGGCGCGGCTGTTCTGCACAAGAACCAGCGATGGCGCGGGCAATTTGCTGCAGCGACAGATCCTCGGCAGGCAGCTCGGAAAGATCAGCGACCTTATTGATCAGTGAATCAACATCGGTGCGGGAATTTTCATGAAAACGTTCAATCGCTTCCGCATACAGGCGCGCGCACTCGGCGGGACTGTGGCGGGTCCGGATGAGGCTGCGGGCATTATGAGCAAGTTTTGCACGGGTATCCGGGCTTGTGCGCAATCCCTCCAGTGCGCAGACCAGCTCTTTGTCCTCGAACGCGTCAGGGAGCTTGAGAACTGCTTCATCGGCGAGATCGGCCATCGAGCCATTCGCGTTCACTATGGTTGGCAGACCGTGGTTCAGACAATGCAGCACTGCGCCCGAGGTTTCGCCGCGCGAAGAACTGCGTAGCTGCACACAAGCATCTGCCGCCTGAAGGTATAGCTGATAGGCAGAATCGTCGGTCCAACCGGTGATCCGGATCCGAGCGCCGCTTGCATCAAGTCGTGCGGCGAGTTCGCGGCCATAGCTTCCGCCATGATTCTCCCCCACCAGAATCAGCTCGCAATGCAAGTCCTTAGCCAGCTTAGAGGCTAGCCAGGCATCGACCAGCCTTAGGGTCTGTTTTGTTGGATCGATGAAACCAAAGCTGCAGACGATGAACGCTGCCTCCGGCAAGCCCAGCTTCGCACGAGCTTCTGTGCGGCCTATCTGGACAGCAGGCGAGCGGAGATGCGGTATCACGGTCCACCTCGAAGCGGCGTTTTCACCATACCATTGCCGCGCGAGCTTGCAGGAGTATTCGGAATGCACAATCACTCCACGCGCATTCTGAAGCACCTCCAAGTTGCATGGATAGTCGCGTTTTGCGCCTTCGGCGTCCGCGCGACGATCCTGAAGTGCGCGGAACCCGTGAGATTCGTAGAGTGCACGGGACCATACGCCTGGCATGTTGCCTGACGTTTCTTCGTAGGCCAAAGCACCTGAAAGATAGAAATCATGCAGCACGACTACCCCAGGATGCAGGCGCAGCAACTCGAACATGTGACTGTGAAAGGGGCTGTTGCCAAACTGATAGATGATGCGATCGAACTCGCGTGCATGAATAGCGAACCACTCCGCTGAATGACAGGGCAGACTGGAGAGTTCAGGCGGCAGCTCGACGGAGTTTTGGGCGACGACTAGTTTGACGTCAAAGTGCGGCAACAGCGCGGGCAGCAGTTCGCGGCTGTAATTGGCAATACCTGTCCGTTCCGGAGGAAGTGGCGTTACGAAGGCAAGTCGGGGCTTGGCAGTCCGGGGTGCCGTTTCGGTCACAGATGGCTTGCCGAAGCGCTGCTTGATCGCTGCAAGTGCGCGTTGGGCGCTCGTATCCCAGGAAAACTTCCTTGCCTGCATACGTCCATGCTCGCGGAGACGGTCACGCATCGCAGAGTCGTCGAGAGCGCGCTTCATGGACTGCATAATCAATAGTGGCGACGAGGGGTCAAACAGCGCTTCTTCCAGGCCAATCACCTCGGGCACGCTGGTGGTGCTGGATCCGATCACTGCTGCACCGCAAGCCATCGCTTCAAGCGCAGGTAGCCCAAATCCCTCATGTTTGGAAGGAAAAACGAAAAGCTTCGCCGAGCTGTACAGCGCTCTCAAATCCGGATCGGGCACATAGCCAGTCAATACCAGCTCTCCGTCGTTCAGGCCTGCATTTCGGGCGGCCAAAATCAGCGTCCTTCGGCTGGCCTCGTCGATACTACTGGCTATTACCAGCTGGTGAGCAGCACGCACTTCCGCCGGCAGCAGGGCATAGGCTTCTATTAGGCCACTGACGTTCTTGCGTGCATCGAATCCTCCAGGCGCATACAGCACCATTTCGCGCGAAATGCCTAAGCGCCGCTTCAGTAATTCGGTTTCCCCGGCGGAGCGCTCGTCCGGCTTGAAATCGGGATCGACTGCCGTCGAGATAGCAATTACATGGTCTTCACCGAAGTCAAGCGCATCAATCGCTTCTTTGCGTGAATAATCCGAGATTGACAGCAAAAGCGCTGCCCGCTTCAGCGATTCGATTTTTCGATGGTAATACCGCCGTTGTTGTGGCGTGCTCAAGTACTTGTCGGCGTTCAGCAGTGGAATCAGGTCATAGAGTATGACTGCGGTACGTGATCCGTCCGCAAATGCTCCCACTGACGTCACGGCGTCATCCACGAAACCTTCGAACAGGCTCGTGATTAGCACCGCATCCGGACTCAACTGCGCGATCACCTGTTCGCGAATAAGCTCGGCTGCACGCGCTCGCCAACAATTGGTGTCGTCGTGCTCGGCAACATGGAGGGGGACGTCAAATACATGGATGCGCTCCTTGGGCACCAGTCCGGCGAAGGCTCGACGCAAATCCGGAATGCTCGGCCTGAGCGCACCGTTGAGCAAGAGGCTGATTTCATGAGGCCCAGCATTGCGTGCAATGGCTGTTGCCAGCGCGAGCGAATAACGGCCGATTCCACGAAAGCGGCTTTCGGTCTGGGCGCCCTGCAGATCAATCAGAATGCGCATTACAGTCTCTTCGATTCGATGGAGCGCTTAAGCTTGCCAAGCAAACGGGCAGAGCGCGGCGAAAGTCCCAAAGGGGCAGGTGGCGCAATGGTTTTAGGAGGTTCTTTAAGCGCATCGTGCAGGCGGCGTTTGAACGACGGAAATCGTGCGAGCAGTGCCAAGAGCGGCTTGCTTAGGTATGGACGATTGCTTGCCGCATGCGCCATCGCTTTGAGAGCCGGCCGAATCCGCCGCAGGGTGCCGCTCTTAACGCGATTTTCACGAAAAGCCGAACGTACCCTCCTCGCCTGATGCCCCGCGTACCGCAGTGGTGCCGTCATTCGCCATGACCGGCTGTGCAGCACGGCGTTAAGCTGCTGGTACAGCGCGGCGGCATGTTCTTCGGCACGAGACGCGGATGTTTCTGCCTGACAGAGGCGGCTATCCAATTGCGCAATCGACTGGGCGAGACCAGCATCGCTTTGTGCTAGTCTTTTTTCCGCTTCTGAAAGAAGTGCACGCAATACTGCCTCGCGGCGATTCGCCAGGTCATCATAACGTGCAGACAGGGAAGGTAATGTCAGTCCGTGCTCTGTATTAAATGCCGCCTCGAACAATTCCAATGTCGCGGGCGGTGCATCCTTCTGTGCCACCACACTGTAATCCGGGCTAACACCCGACAAAACATGGAACAGTCCGGGTGGACGCGCTTCGTCGAGTAGCAGGGGGTCTTCCTGCAGGCGCACGGTTTTTACGCGCGGGAATCCTGCGTGTTCGACAGCGAAAGAGAGTAATTCGGGCGGAATCGGATTGACATGTGAGGGATCCTGGTAAAACAGCGATGTTCCGACAACCAGGTTTTCCGGATTGGGTGTCTCGAGAATTAGCAGGCCTCCGGGATGCAGCACCCGTAGCGATTCGCGAATCAGCTCACGCGCGGCCTCAAAGGGAATATGCTCTACGACGTGAAAAGCCGATACCACCGCCACACTTGAAGCATCAAGCGAACGTAGTGTGGTGATCGCATCGGCTTGAATTGCATCGAGGCCACGTTCGCGGCACGCGGCCAGCATGCCGGCATCGAGATCCACACCACGCGCCCTGAATCCATGCTCGGACAAGAGCTCCAGCCATTCGCCGCGCCCGCAACCGAGATCGAGCGCAACCGGGTCATGAGACGCGCTTACAAGTGGCCGCACGAAGGGGAGGTAGACGCGGAGCCGCGACTTGATCACGTCGCGTGACCCGCGGTGGCGGTCTTCGAATGCGCGGTAAAAATCATCCATCCTGTATGTGCACTGTGTTGGTGGCAGATGTATTGTCCGCAGGGGGACGTCAGTCTAGCAGAAGGTCGATATGATCGATGCCGCTAGCGACATAGGCGTTCATCACTTTTTCCACATCACTGCCGCAAAGTGAAAGCCCGCCATCCTGTTCAATAATCGAAATGCGGTATCCGAATCCGAGCAAGAACTGCAGATACTCGGCGCCTGTTACTCCGGAAATCCCTTTTAACAGGCCTGGGCTGAATTCGCTGACAATGGTCGGGTGGTCGCGTTCGATGGTGTGCCGCGCGCCAAGCAGGGCATTATATTCTGCACCCTCGACGTCAATCTTGATGAAATCGACTTTACGCTTTTGGTGAAGGAGCATATCAATAGGTAGAGCCGGTACCGTAAGGGCGTTCGCAAGCGTATCGAAATTGTCATACAGCGCCGCGGTCGTGCCGTTGCTGTGCAGCGTGTTCAGGAGGAGTAGGCCCATTTCATGTCCGGCTGCGGCCTGTACCACTGCTACATGATCGAACGTGTTTGCCCGACGGCTTGATTCGAGCAGCTTGGCATTGTCGGGATTGGGTTCGATCGCCATTACGCTGCCCGACTGACTGACCAAAGCGGCCGCCAGCATCGTGAAATAGCCGATATTGGCCCCGACGTCGAGCACGTGCATGCCTTGCCTCAATCGGTCCCGGAAAATTGCAGTGACATGCGGCTCGTAATGCCCTTCCGCTACCCATCTTCCGACTGCAATGTCGGATTCTTGAGTGTAGATGGAAAAATCGTCCAGCTTGACGAGCTTTACGTTCGGATCGATTCGCCGGTCAAGGAGTTTCGCGATGCGACGCGAAAACTCGAGCGAGTTGAAGTAGTTGCGAACGACTTCATGGATGTCGAGGCCGGCCATGCCCATGTGGCCCTTCCATTCTTCGCGGTTGGGGGAACGTCCGAGAATCAACCGGAAGCAGTAGAAGATGTCTTCAGCATTCGCTGTATCCCGAAAAAGAATCTCCCAGGGCGCCTTTTCGCCGAGAGCGTGCTCTCCAAGCACCCGATACGCGAGCTTGTGAGCGCATCGTTTGATGAGCTTTAACGGACTCATGCTGGCCGTTCCTCATGGTTTCGGGTCATGGTCAGGCCATTCTCTGGGTTGAAGGCGGGTCGGCCGCTACCTGCAAGCCCAATGGGTACGCTGCTGTGACCACTCGGAGACGCAACCGGTCAGGAAGTAGCCCCTTCATAAAAGCCGAAAATTTCCTGCCGAACGTGTCGGCATTCGAGGCAGGGGCAAGGCAAAAACCCTGAGGAAGCGGCATCAGGTCAAGAATAAGTCCTTCGCCGGGCAAGTGGATTTCTTTCTCCTGTCGCCAGTCTTCGTCAAAGACGATGACTTTTCCAACTGTTAAGTCCCGTGCCTTGCGTTCCGCCACCTCTGATATGCCGATGCAGCGGATGCCCCCAGCGTGCGCAGCGCCTCGTGGAAACCCACCTGTCTCCAGCGAAAAGCCATTTTCACCTTTCACCATGCCTTCGGCGGACGAGCAAGTGAAGAATGATCCGTTTTCGCGCCATATGTTGTGCGCACAGTAGCCTAATCCTATTTTTTCGATCAGCTCGCGCGTCTCCAATGAAAAGGCGAGCAGTTCGCTCGCGCCGCGGTTATGTGCAAGAATCCACACGCGGTCATCATCGAACATGAAGGAATTGAAGTGGTTGATGTCCGAGGGGCCTCCTTCTGGCATCCCGAGCGGATACCACTGTTCCCATGCGGCGCCATCAAAGATGGCGATCATATTGTCATGAGAGGCGGTGACCCACAGCTTGCCGCGGTGCCAGCCTATCTCGTGGAGGTCTCTCAGGGCGAACGGCGCCTGGAGCGACCCGCATGGTCGAAGCATGCGATCGAAGATGCGGATTTCCCCGCGCTCTTCATTCTGAGGAATGTCGGACGAAACCAAACGGTTGCGCGCGGCTACATACAGATGGTCGCCGTCGTGCGCGATTCCATAATAGAGTCCATGTCCGCGCTCGATGCAGCGTATATCGCCGCTTTTAGTATCGAGCAGCAGGAAGGATCGCGAAGTAGTGAGAAGTAGGTGCATTGATGAGTTGACGGCCCGCGCGCGGGAAGCGAGATTTTATCGTAAAAGCACGAGGCTTAACGTTCTGCTATGTCCGCCGCGTTTCGGTTTACAAATCCATGCAGGATTAGATAGGCAAGGATCTGTTCCACGCACTTTCCCGGGGAGTGGCGGACAGTGTTGAGACACAGTTCGGGCGATTCGGGTTGTTCGTAAGGGGAGTCGATGCCAGTGAAATCGCGTATCGTCCCTGCACGCGCCTTTCCGTATAGGCCCTTAGGGTCGCGCTGTTCGCATACGTCGATCGGGGTATCGACGAAGATCTCGATGAATTCATCGCGGGTAAACAGCTCGCGGGCTATCCTGCGTTCGGAACGGAGAGGCGAGATAAAGGCCGTCAATGTCATTAACCCAGCATCGACCATCAGCCTTCCGACTTCGCCAATGCGGCGGATATTCTCGGCGCGGTCTTCCAGGGTGAAGTCGAGGTCTCGACATAACCCGTGCCGCACGTTGTCACCGTCAAGTAGATAAGTATGCTTGCCGGCTGCCGCCAGGCGTTGCTCAAGCAGTGAGGCGATCGTGGATTTGCCGGAGCCGCTCAACCCTGTGAACCATAGCAGGCACGGGCGCTGGCCTTTTGCGTGAGCACGAAACGCTTTGTCGATAGCGAATTCCTGCCATACCACGTCACGCGTCATGCGGCGCCTCTCTGCCTGTGCGTCGGACCTTGCAGGTTGGATCGAGATTGCAGATCCCATGCCAGAGGATTGCATCCAGGTTTCTCAGTATCGTGAATGCTCTCGCATCCTGCAAGCGTGCCAGCGTCCGGCGAAAGGTTGTTTCGCCCACCCCGCCGTCTGCAACTCCGGTAGTCACCGTATAGTCTCCTGGTGACAGAGCGGCCTTGAATGAGAACTCGATCGTAATTGCATCGCCTGCATGCACCGCACCGATCGAGCGATGCATGCAATAAGTATTGGTCATGAATATGGCCTCGCCCATCGCATTTCGAATCTGGAAGCCGACGTGCGGATCGGAGAATGACTGATCGAATTGCACCTGGATCCGGACAGTGGCATCAGAATCGCTGACAACCGCTGACACCGGGCGGCCACCGGCCAGCACTTCCACTGCACGTATTGTCACGCCTTGTGAGGAAAACGAGCCGATCGCCGGTGCATCGGGTACGTCCATCTCGACTAGCGGCTCTTCGGATGACGTAGGCGTTTCATTTTCCCGGGCTTCGTGGCGGCCGGTAACGATCTGCATGTCGTGATCCGCGCCGTTTTGGCGCTGAAGCACTTTTGCGTTATAGAGGTCGATGACTTCACGCGGTGAGCCGTCAATTTCGAGACGGCCACCATCAATCATTATTGCGCGGTCGCATAGTGAATACACGACGCTCATTGCATGCGAGACAAACAGCAGCGTAGTGCCGGCCTCGCAAAAACTGCGAATGCGCTCGAAGCATTTCTGCTGAAAGAAAACGTCGCCAACCGCGAGAGCCTCGTCCACGATCAGTATGTCGGGCCGCACTGCAGTCGCGGCGGCGAACGCCAAGCGGACCTGCATGCCGCTCGAATATACGCGTACCGGCTGGTCTATATAATCGCCGATCTCGGCGAAGGATTCAATTTGAGGCATCAACGCAGTTATTTCTTCCACGCTAAGCCCCATCAACTGGCCTGACATGACGGCGTTCTGACGACCGGTGAAGTCAGGATGAAAGCCCATGCCGAGTTCAAGCAGGGCAGCGACGCGCCCCTCTACCGAGGCCTCGCCGCAGGTGGGCTGGTTAGTTCCGGTAATCAGTTTGAGCAACGTGCTCTTGCCGGCGCCGTTATAGCCGATGATGCCGACCGATTCGCCAGGGGCAATATTGAAGTTGATATCTTTCAGTACCCATTTCAGCTCGTGTCGTTTAACACGGAAAGGCGAGATCCATTCGACCAGGCGCGACCAGCGATTTGGGTACTGCTTATATGCCTTTCCCAGATTGGAGACGCGAATGGTTCCCATCAGAGATCAACAGGCGAAATAGTTTGCATGCATGCGTTGGTGGCGACGCAGACAGCCACGCTTTGATACGGAGATGACGGGAAAAACAGCGGAAACACGCGAATGCCTGTAGTGCGGAAGTAAAGGAAGCGGCAATTATTACACAGAGCTTTCCGCAAAGCGGATCAAGGGAGAACCAGTCTCACGTCGAGCCGCTAACGAGCTTCTGAAGTGCTTCTGGATCGTTGATGATCAGACGATTGGAATCTTTCCTGATGATCCCCTGCTGCGCCAGTGTCAGTAGTGTCCGGGTGACGGTTTCGCGGCTGGTGTTGATCATGTTTGCAATGTCCTGATGGGTGGGCAGATTCTCGACTGCCTGGACATTGCCCGGCTGGTTCTGCTTAAGCAGCAGCAGAAAATGGAAGATCCGTTTCGAGGTGTTGTTAATGCTTAGCAGCGCGCGGAATTCGGAGTCGCGCTGGATTTTTTGCGCAAGATGACGGAGCAGTTGGCTGGCTACGGATGGGGAATGCGAAAAAAGGTGCAGGGCGGTCGCCGCCGGGAGAAAGGCGACGATGGCCGGACTCAATGCGACGACGGATGCCGAGCGGGTAGAGCCGTTAATAACTGCAATTTCGCCGAAAAACTCGCCGGGCGACAGCATGCGCAAGCCAATTGCCCGTCCATCCTCGGTAATGTCGATGACCTGCAACTGGCCGGAAATCAGAACAAGCAGGCTGTCGCCGGCGCCGCCTTTCTGTAGCACTACGTCGCGCCTTGCATACTGGCGAAAGCGCAGTTCTGATTTCACCCGTTGCATTTCTTCAGCGGTAAGTCCCGCGAACAAGGGAACCTTGCGTAGATGAACCTGGAGATGAACTTGCGTTGCCTGATTTGCGACTTCAGCGGCGATGGCGGACTGCTGCGCATCGCCATCCGCATCGACGCTCACTTCAATATTGCGCAATTCCTGTTTTTTCAAGCTCATCTCAATCAGATTCCAATTGCCGGCAGGGACTCAGTGTTGCCAGCGGTATGCTGCCTGTGTTCACGACGTCGTGCGCGCAGAAGCCGCGACCCGGTACCCAAATCGGCATGGTGTCACTCCATCCGCCTGCAATCAAGAGACTAGGCCTCTCCATCTGTAACCGATGGCAGCCTGAGCATCCATCCAGACAGATACGTCATGGATCCAAATGCAAGAACCCGCCGCAAACTTATACGGGCGGGAGCCAATGTAGAGGTGAAGGCACCAGGCAGTTGAGAAATAAATGCCCTTTCAGCAAGAGCAGGCAACTTCAAGATCATATCCGCCACCGTTTGCGATCCCTGCGCGGACCTAGTTACCTCGGCCTGTATTCCGAAGGGCGCTTGGCGGAAATGTCATTTCTGCCACTGCCAGCTCAGCTGCAGCAGGCGGCTATTATATTGAAAAAGCGAGATATTCTCGTTGTTTTTGACGCGCCGCCATTCCAGCTGAAGTGCGTGATGGTCACGGAAAGGCACGATAAGGGCGGCCCGGTAGAGTTGCATGTCCTGCTCTCTGATTTTGTCGATCAGGTTTGGTGAGTAGATCGTCGCCCCGACCCAATGCTGCTTCATCCAGCTTGCCTCCGCAATCAGGCGGTCCCGAATTTGTGCCTGGCCCTGCAAGCCGGCATACCAGCCAGACCTGTTTCCTCCCAAGCGCTTGGCACTGCCATAGTCGACAAGATAGCCGCCGCTTGCCTGGAATCGTGCGTTTGTACGGCTATATCCGAGCTGGATTCCTGTCTCAAGAGTGTTGCTGTCGAAGTTGAGGAGGCTTTGGTACTTCACGTGCGTCAAACCGGTCATCAGGTTTACATCGAACCGCTCCGGCAGAAAAGCCGGCGGAGTGATACGCGCCAGGAGCTGTGCCTGCTTTTGATAAAGACGATTTTCAAGCGTGATCAGGCTGGCGTTTGTCGTACCTCGCACCCTCCAATCACCGAAACGCCAGGGTTTCTCTATTCCGGCAGCGAGAGTAGCCGTGTTGTATTTCGCCAGCGAGTCGTTACGACGCATCCGGAAGTGCGCAAATCCTTCCAGTGCGCTTCGCGTCAGGTCACCCGACCATGACGCGGAGAGCAGGGTGTATTGATCGGGCTGTGGAAGAAATTCCGGTGTCAGTTGGAGCTCCCTCGGCGAGGGACCTCCGCCAATGCTGAATATGGGATTCGTGGCTCCCTGGTTGACGTTGCTGTCGCTGCCTCGCGCGAGCGACACTGAGCTTCGTGACTTTCGCTCCCACTTGCAGCCGCGCTTTCTATAGACTTGAATGACTTCCCTAATGCCTGGAGGCGGAGCAAAGCGCGACTCGATCAGACCGAACAGCCGCTCGGCCTCGTCTGCATGACCCAACCGGCACTGCAGGATGGCAAGATCCAGCCAAGCGCCTGCATGCTGAGGTTCCTGTTCGATCATGCGTGTCAGCATGTCGGTGGCCTCGGCTTGGCGACCCTCCGAGAGCGAACGCATCGCATCAAGGTAGAGATCCTGCTGGTCCTCGGCGGCATCGGCGTATACGCTGCCGGACAATATCAGCATAAGCGCTAATGGCAAATTAAAGAGCCGCTTCATGTCGGTTCTTCCAGCGTATAGAGCCTGGTCGGCTTTTCCTTGCCGCGTAGAGTCACTTCCCCGAGATAGGCGAGCGCATGGCGTTTCGCCAGTACGGCCGTGCCGGCACCAATGATGACGTCGTGAGGCATGTTCTTCGCGATCGATTCCAGTCTCGATGCGGTGTTAACGCTGTCACCGACAGCCGTGTAGATGCTGCGCGAGGCAGATCCAAAATCGCCGGCCATGGCTACGCCGCTCTCGATGCCGATGCGCACTCGAAGGCGCGACAGTCCAAGTGTTTCCCTTGCATCGTTGAACCGCCGGACTTCCCGGACAATGCCTTGTGCCGCGTCGAGAGCAAGATCGGCATGGTCATCAACCGGTAGCGGGGCCCCCCAGAAAGCCACCAGGCCGTCTCCGGTAAATTTGTCGAGCGTGCCACGACACTCCAGCACTGGTCGTGTCAGGCAGCCGAGGAAATCGCGTGTAAGTGCGGCAGCGTGATCCATATGCAACGCTTCCACGTGGGTGGTATAGCCTTCCATGTCCGCGATCAGAGTGGTTACATGAAGATGCCGAGGTGCAAGTGGATCCTTGAGGTCGAGCCGCAGCAGTTCATCGACGACCGCAGTGGCGACATATTGCTTGAGTGTGCCGAGCAGTCTTCGCGACCTGCGCTGGGAGAGTTGCCAGTGCACGGGTACCGCAATCGCCATCAGGAATAGCAGTACGGCCAGCGGGCCGGTCGGTGAAAATACGGGATCGTGCGGAGCGATCAGGTAAGCCAGTCCGATCCAGCCTACAAACAGCCCGCCCAGCAGGCATGCGTTCATTACAGCGGAGAGGCGCGACAGGCAGTACATGAGTAACAAGGTGGCCACAATCGCAAAGATGACCGCAATCGCCTTCCCCGGCCACTGTGCCGGCGCGGTTCCTTGCTGAAGGTCGAGCCAGTGCGAAGTCATTGCGGCATGCACCAGCATGCCGCTGGTGAGCGGATCGAGCGGCGTTGAAACCCGGTCGCTCAACCCAAGAGAGGACGATCCGATGATAACGAGCTTGCCTTTGAGAAGATCGGCCGGTGCCTGACCGTGCAGAACATTGGCGGCTGGTATGACCGTATAACTGTCCCAGGTTCGTGCGTAGGGGATGCGAGTCAGTCCTGTCTGCTCATCCGGCAGGCGCGGCGCCACCTGAGCGACGCGTGTGAGGGACAGCGACAGCGTGGGGTAATGCTGGCCCTCGAATGCGGTGATGACTGGAAGGCGCCGTAATGTGCCGTCCGGATCGGGAATGACACCGATATTGGAGACATGCGACGCCTCAGCAAGCCCGGCATGATTGGCGATGAAACCTTGAGCCGCGACAGCCTCGGGCGTTGCAACCGGGCTGCCCTGTCCAAGCCTGCCGACGCGTAAGGCAACAGGGCGGGTGGCATAGTCAAATGCCTGTGCAAGTACAACCGGGCCATGTTGTGCCAACATCGCCAGCCGAGCGTCTCCTTCATGATCTGCCGGCTCAGGAAAGACCAGATCGAGCGCTACCGCCCGCGCTGAGTAGGTGCCGATCAGGTGCTCGACCAGTTCCGCCAGGCGAGCTCGCGGCCATGGCCAGGGGCCGAACGAAGACAAGCTCGCTTCGTCGATATCGACCAGAATGACTCGTTCTTCCGGTACGAAAGACGCATGCATTCGGACGAGCCGATCGCGCAGCCACTCATCGGCAAATCGGAATGACGCGGCTGACGATGAAAGTTGGACCCATATCCCGATAATGACGGCGACCAGCGCAATGCTCGATCGCAGGATCGCAATGAAAGAAAGAGGAGTGCGAAGAGCAGTCACCGATGGCGGCAGGGGCAAAAGTGCGCTTGACCTGGCATTGCCTGCGTTATTTTGAAATGGCGCAGTATAAACTGGATAGTTCCTGCGAACTACTGGCAAAGCCACGCTGTTCCTGCGGCGCTAAATCGCAATCCGCTTGCGCCTGAGTTCGTGGTTTCTGGTGCAAAAAAACAAAAAACAACAAATTTCAGCGATTGCCTCATTAAAATGTGACTGCTGTCACATCTTTTTTTGAGTCTGCCTGCACAATGCTAGGCAAGGGGAAACTCATGTTGCGTTCAATTATTTCAATTCTTGCAATCTTGCTGTCTACTGCTGTCAATGCGGGAGAAGCGGGACGTATTGTGTTTTCTGCAGGGACGTCCACAGTAGGCGGTGAGGGTGCGGTCGCCGGTCATCCGGTGCAGGAAGGTGACGAGGTCGCAACTGGCAAGGATGGCTATGTATATATCAAAACAGT
>JAQSWC010000387.1:559-2582 GCA_029266815.1 Paucimonas sp. | reverse complement strand
TCCCCATCGCTTGCTGAAGGGCTTCCATGCCGCCGGTTCGGACCTGCATTTCGTGGATGCACAGTGTGGGAAAAATGATCCACAAGATGGTCAGCGCAAGAAACAATGCTTTGCTTAGTGCGCCGGCGGTTGCACGCATCACACCGAGTTCCAGCAACACGCTTGTGCCGTATCCGTAGCCGAACCAGGCGATAAGCAACGCGGCAAGCAGCCCGACACCGCCGGCACGCACCGCGCAGACTAGCGCAATCCGATCATCAGCAGCAGGATGACGGCAATGGGCAGCGCGGCGAGCATGGGTCGTTAGGCGATCATCTGTGCGGTCACTCGATGCAGCGTACCCTGCCCTGTCTCGAAAGCGGTGACGTTCGCCAGCGTGGTTTCGGCAATATTGTGCAACGCCTCGCGGGTAAAGAATCCCTGGTGGCCGGTGATGAGAACGTTCGGAAATGTCGTCAGCCGCATGAACGTGTCGTCGCCGATGATGCGGTCGGAGAGATCCTGGAAGAAAAGATTCTCTTCTTCCTCATAGACATCCAATCCGACGAAGCCGATCTTGTCCGCCTTGAGTCCATCGAGCAGCGCATGCGCATCGACCACGCCGCCCCGGCTGGTATTGATCAGCATGACGCCGCGCTTCATGTGTGTAATTGCCTGGGCGTTGATCAGATGATGCGTTTGCGGAGTCAGTGGGCAATGCACTGAAATGATGTCCGCCTGCCTGTACAGATCCTCCAAAGGAACGACCTCTATATATCCGGGCAGATCCATCCGAAGCCAAGCATGATGCGCGCAAAGAGGCAGCCGATCTTGCCGGTGCCGATGACGCCGACGGTTTTTCCGTTCAAATCGAAGCCGAGAAGGCCTTCCAGTGAAAAATTGCCTTCCCGCACGCGGTTGTATGCCCTGAACGTGCGGCGATTCAGACTGAGCACCAGCGCGGCCGCATGCTCGGCGACTGCATAAGGCGAGTACGCAGGCACGCGGGCAACGGTAAGTTGAAGCCGCTCGGCCGCATGCAGGTCGACATGATTGAATCCCGCTGAGCGCAAGGCGATGAGATTCGTACCGCCCGCTTTGAGAACGGCCAGTGTTTCCTCCGAAAGCTGGTCGTTCACGAATGCGCATACAGCCGGAAATCCGGAAGCCAGTTGCGCCGTCGCCGGAGTCAGGCGGGCCTCGAGGTAGTGCAACTTGTGTCCCGCTTCGTTGGCCTTGTCCAGAAACACCTTGTCATAGTGCTTGGTGCTGAATACCGCGACTTGCATATAAATCTCTCCATAGAACTTCCGTTTGCTGCGCTGAATCACGGCAGGAACGGCGGTGTTTCCGATCAGCTTTCAATTTCCGCATGACTGCAGCGAAAGGCGTAGTTTAACGTTGTGCCGCCTGATTTCTGCTGAACGAACCGGCGGTCCTGCGTGTTGCCGTCATTGATGAGAGAGCGTGGCCGAAAATGATACGCGCCATTGTGCATCTGCAATGGAGTTTCTGTTCACGCGGGTATGCTCGCTGCAGTGTCTTCCGTAATCCTTTCCGCTCTCCGTTTGCAACGGAAAGCGTGTCGCATCGAGAACTCTCAACGCCCGCTCATAACGACCGAAAAAACGAACGATGAGAAATATTGAACTGAATCAAAAATTCAAACTATGGGCTCAGATGGGCTACGGTGCCAGAGGCGTGATCTATCTGATCATTGGCGGCCTCGCCCTGCTCGCTGCGCTGGGTGAACGCGGAGGAGAGACCACGGATTCCAAAGGCGCGATATTGATGTTGCTGGAGCAACCATTCGGCAAAGTGATGACAGCCCTGCTTGTCATCGGTCTGCTGGGATATTCGTCCTGGCGGCTGGTCCAATGTTTCAAGGACGTTGACGGACACGGCACGTCGGGCAAAGGGCTGGCCGTCCGGATCGGCCTGTTCATCAGCGCCGTGACGCATATCCTGCTCGCCGTGTGGGCATCCAAATTACTGTTCGGTGTCGACGGCGGCTCTTCTCAAGGCGAGGGCAGCAGCTTCCTGA
>JAQSWC010000387.1:0-513 GCA_029266815.1 Paucimonas sp. | reverse complement strand
CTCTGGCCATTGCAGGAGCCGGTGTCATGCTGGCCGGCTTTGCCCACATCTATAAAGGAGCTACTGCGCGATTCGAAAAATACATGAGCATTCCTGCCGATAAGGAAAGCTGGGCACGCCCGCTCTGCCAGTTCGGGCTTGTGGTCCGTGGCGTAGTGTGGCTCATTGTCGGTTGGTTCCTGATCAAGTCGGCCCGGATGGCTAAAGGCGGCGAGATCGAAGGAATTTCCGGAGCGCTGCAATGGGTACGCGACAATGTGTACGGCTCCTGGTTGCTCGGCATCGTGGCAGCCGGGCTCTTTGCCTTCGGCGTCTACAGTTTTCTGGAAGCGGCGTATCGCCGGATACATATTCCCGACGTAGGACTCGGATAAGGCAGCCACAATCCCTCCCTACCCGTTCCGGCATAGGCACCTGGAGCGAAACTGGCGTGCAAAACCGCTCCATCTCTCGGCTTTGATTTCGATCCGCAACACGATAATGAAACAGGCTCCCATGCCGCGTTATCGATGG
>JAQSWC010000234.1 GCA_029266815.1 Paucimonas sp. | reverse complement strand
GCCGGTGTGGCAGCGGGTCGGCTCAGCATCGTGCAGGATCCGTCCAACGCCTCGAACAAGGTTCTGCGCGTCACTTACAAGGCCGGCCAGATCGGCGGCAATTCGGCGATGACTTTCGATGCGCCCCTATCGGGAAGCAACAAGCAGTTGTGGTTTCAGTACAAGGTGCGCTTCGATAATGCATTCACCTGGGTCAAGGGCGGCAAGCTTCCAGGTCTTGGCGGAGGCGACACGCCTACCGGTTGCATTACCAACGGCACCTTTGACGGCTTCACGACACGCCTGATGTGGCGCGAGAACGGGCTCGGTTTCAGTTACCAGTATTCTCCCTACAAGAAGGAAGAATGCGGGGATTACTATGCGATTGCGCGCCGCTTCGATGCGGGCAAGTGGTACACGCTGACCCAGCAGGTCATGCTGAATGATGTCGGCCAGAGCAACGGCCAGTTCCGCCAATGGGTGGACGGCGTGCTGGTACTGGAACAGTCGGGACTGCTGCTGCGCAATGCATCGACGATAAGCGTCAGTGCCATCAAGATGGACACCTTCTTCGGCGGCTCTACGACCGATTGGGCTCCTGCCACCGATCAGTATGTCTATTTCGACGATTTCCGCGCCGGCACGGCATCGCCGCTGTCATTGGTGGATACCGCGAAGCCGCCGCCGCCCCACACCAATCCCTTGAGCGGGTACGCCGCCTGGCAGGCGAGCGCCACCTATGCGCAGAACTCGCAGGTTTATCGAGTCGATGCCAAAGGGGTGTATCACTACTACAAGGCACGCGGCTATATCGGCACCAATGTCGATCCGCTGACCAACAGCATCCTCGATATCTACTATCAGGTGTACTCGCCGGTGAGGCTGGACAACGGCCAGAAATGGCTGGAGGTGACCTGGCCGTGGTAAGCGGTATCTGAAGCAGCACAAACATCAATCGAGAAAGGGCGCCGAGCATATCGGCGCCCTTTTCACATTGCAGACGTCTCATGCGGCATCGATTGCTATTGTCTAAGTTCGAAGATATCGCGACAATCCCTGTACGACAGGCTTGTGATTCGATCCCCAAATAATTCACTGGCAAGCCTGCGCAAACCCCGGGAGAAAATATGGCGCTGTTTCTGGAAAAGGCGGTTGTCCGCAATGTGGTGGCATCCACGATCATCTGTCTCGTCATCAGCAGCGGATTGGCGTGGCTTGCAGGCGGAATGGAATTCCGCATCGACAAGCTCGCGTGGCTCATCGTACTGGCGTTCGGCATCGGTCTCTTCAGCGGATGGCAGACGGCTGCCAAGATCAAGGCCGGAGTACTGGAATCGATCTCCAAGCCAATTTCATACCTGCGCCTGTCCCGTACAGATCCGGGCCATGCGGACCAGTTCGACTGGAATTCCATAGACGACTATGGCGCGCAGCTTGCGTCGCGAGGTTTCAGGCATCTGGGCGACTTCACTCTTTACCCGTCGTCACCGCATTTTTCGGGCGTTGCTTCGTGTTTTTCCGATGCGGCTGATACCACGCTCATCGAAGTGCAGCATATGCGTCTTCACAAGCCCGGAGAAAACGGAATTCCGGAAAGCGTCGGAGGCATGCACTTCTCCATCGTCTCCATCGTCGGCGGGAATATTCGCGTGACCACGACAGACCACGTCATCATGGCGTCCAACTACATGATCAGGGGTGACAACTCTGTCGTCGCTTCCTATCCAGGAAGTTCGCTTCTTGCGCTGCTATCAAAACATGAGCAGTTGCTGCTTACCCTGCAAGAGCGCACAGGCAAGTCGGTCAGCACGGAAATGACGATGGAGCGCTATCTCTTGCTGACGCGCGAGGGATTCCAGCAGGCGCGACGCAGGCTTTCCAGATTGAGCGGCATGGAGATCGCACGGCAGATCGATGCGTTCGAAGCCAAACCGGCCACCAACTGGGCCCCACCAGCGGACAAGCTGGCGGCACTGCCTTTTTCCAGCCTGGAGGAAATTGACCACAGCGATGTGGCGAAGGGACTACCGCCGATCATCGATGAGGCACCCTCATTTGAGAGCGATATGAACGCTGCAAACGCATCGGACTCAGCGCGCCCGGCCGCGAGAAACACAGTGGCGGACGATCCGCAAATAGCAGCATTGAAAGCGCGCATGGAAAGCGGCGCCAGCTGGTTCTACTGGATCGCCGGTCTTTCCATCGTCAATATCGCGGCTTCGGCTTTGGGCAGCGACTGGGGATTTGCCATCGGTCTGGGAATGACGCAAATTCTTTCAGCCATCGGCAGCGAACTGCTTGCCAGTCAGGATTCATGGACCCTGGGGATAGCGCTGTATGCCGCCAGCATTGCAGTCGCGCTTTTCTTCGTTTTCTGCGGAAAGCGTTCGCGGCTTCCGTCCGTGGCCCTTTTCGCGCTCGGCATGGCATTGTTCGGGCTGGACACCATTATCTTCCTTCTTGCCTCCGACTGGATCGGTCTCGGCTTCCACATCCTGGCCTTGTATTTCCTGTGGAGCGGCATGTCGGCGGCTGTCGCCATCAAGAAGACTATCGGCGCATCCGCAAAATAACCAAGGTCGGTGCCGAAGAACCAGCGCCGCATGCGGCCAACCGCAAGAAAGCGCGACGGTCAGAGCCCGGCTGACCTGTCCCTGCCGATCTCAACAACCAGGAATTCTCGGACGACCTTTGCTGCCTCCGCGGGCAGCGTCTGCAACAACATGTGCGGTCCATGCAGTTTCACGAACCGCGTCTGCGGCAATTTCGATTTGAGGTGCGCATAAGCGGATGGCGGCATCACTTTGTCGTCAGCGGCCTGCATGTACATCACCGGCATGTCGATTTGCGTCAGCCTTTTCGACATGTCTACCTCCAGCACAGAGCGAAGCCTCGCATGCAGCACCTCTGGAGCAATCGCTGTCAGGATCGCGGAAAGGCGACTGATTATTTCCGCGCGCTGCCATTCCCCGAAAAGCCGCGGCACGACCCGCGCGAACATGCGCGCATTCATCGGAAGCATATCGACCAATCCCTTCAACAGGCGCAGCGCGGGATAAGGGTTGCGCGCAAATGTGCAGCACAGCACCAGGCCGACCAGTCCCTCCGGGCGGCGTGCGGCGAATTCGATCGCTACCGGTCCGGAAAAGGATTCTGCGAGCAACACGTAGGGCTCGTTTCTCGGGATGCGCTGGTCTACAAAATCGACCAGCGCTTCATAGCCGAGCACGCGGTCCACGGGATAGGAAACCACCGTGATGTCGACGTCGGAGCCAAACTGCCGCGTGAACTCAGTGAACATTTTCCCGGTCCCGTCCATGCCGGGCAGAAGCACGAGTCGCATCATCAAAGCAGGCCTGTCGTATCAAATGAAAAAGGCAGTGTCGATTTGCTCGAACTGCCTTGCATTTCCTCAATCGCAGCCAACCACCCTAAAACACGTGCGTGGCCGGCTGTGATAAAGGTCGGTCTAGTCCTTGTGACCTTTTCCATGCCCTTTCCCGTGGCCCTTGCCATGGTCTTTTCCATGAGCCTTGCCATGGTCCTTACGTTTGCCGTGGTGATGATTGTCGCCGTGCTCGTGCATATCGTGATAGCGCGGGACATATTCTTCGCGGTACCAGCTATCCTGAACGAAATAGACCGGGCGGCCGCATGCGCGGTATTTATGACAATGCTTTTCCCATTTTTTTTCATGGCCGGGCGGCACGCGCATGTAGACAGGCTGGGCATTCACGTACTGCGTGCGTCTTTCGACGATGATCGGTTCGGCAAAAATGACCTGCGGGCGCGGCACATTGCCGATATCGATACGCCCATAGAAATTGGGCTCCCCGATATTGATGGAGACTCCGACATCGGTTGCCAGCGCTTGGGAAGACAGTACAAGCAGGCTTGCTGCAAAAACGAAAGATTTCATGAATCGGCTCTTTCAGGTGAGGTAGAACTTGCCCATGCCCACATAAGGCACGAGAACCCAATGCCTATCAAGGCTGAGTCAATTGTAGTGCAGCCGGAGTTTGCCGTTTGCGCCTTCGACAAGGCATAAGGTAACAAAAAGAAAAAGACGTAAAATCGCGGCAGCAGAACATGGCACTTCAATGGTGCCGACAAGTACTATCCGGCCACACAAATCTCCAGAAAAATGAACGAGACACCACACACCATCCGCGAGTGGCACCAGGTTGATGCTTCGCTTTTTGAAAACGAGATTGTTACCCAGTACCAGCCCGCAATACTTCGCGGTCTGGTGAAAAACTGGCCCATCGTTCAGCAGGCCGAACGCTCGCCAG
>JAQSWC010000233.1 GCA_029266815.1 Paucimonas sp. | reverse complement strand
TTTCAGTTCTCTTCCATCGGAGCTCCGCCACAGGACAAGAAGTACAAAGGTGAACCGACGGAACTGCATATTGGCGACCGCAACCTGATCCGGGAGTTCTGCACATTCAATCTAGGCACCGTGCAGGACCAGGGCATAACGCGGCTCGGGAGTGATAACTGGATCTTGGCTTATGTGCATCTGGCGCATGATTGTCAGGTCGGCAACCACACGATTTTCTCGAACAATGCACAGTTGGCCGGCCATGTGCAGATCGGCGATTGGGTAGTGATGGGCGGCTTTTCGAATGTACACCAGTTCTGCAAGGTCGGATCGCACGCAATGGTGGGAATGAGCACCAGCCTGACCCAGGATGTGCCGCCGTTCGTGCTGACGTCTGGAAATCCCGCGCAGGCTCACGGCGTCAACGTGGAAGGATTGAAGCGGCGTGGCTTTTCTCACGACGACATCACGGTGGTCAGACGCGCCTACAAGCTGATCTATAAGTCGGGATTGACGCTCGAAGGCGCCAAAGCCGCATTGGCTGAACTGGAATCGTCGTCTTCGCATGGCGGAGAGCATGTACGCAGCCTTCGCGATTTTCTCGACAGCTCCACTCGTGGCATCGTCCGATAAAATTTCCATTGCGATGGTCGCCGGAGAGGTATCCGGCGACATGCTCGCCGGAAGAATGCTTTCCGGCCTTCGGCCGAAACTTCCCGATGCGCATATCCATGGCATCGGTGGACCGAACATGCAGAAGCATGGCTTCTCTGCCGACTGGCCGATGGAAAAATTGTCGGTTCGCGGCTTGTTTGAAGTGTTGGCGCATTATCGTGAAATAAAAGGTATTCAGACTGCCTTGCGTGACAAGTTGCTGGCGGAACGGCCGGCTGTATTTGTCGGCGTGGACGCGCCTGATTTCAACTTTGGTCTGGAAGAGGCGCTAAAACGGGCAGGCATTCCGACGGTTCACTTTATCGGCCCTTCCATCTGGGCATGGCGCGGCGGGCGCATCAAGAAAATTGCGCGCTCGATCTCGCACATGCTCGTGGTATTTCCGTTTGAAACGGAAATCTATGAGCGCGCCGGGATTCCCTCTACCTATGTGGGTCATCCGCTTGCCGAGGTGATTCCTCTCCAGCCGGATTCAGCAGCTGCCCGCGCGGCACTCAAATTAAACGCGACCGCTCCGGTCGTGACAATCATGCCCGGCAGCCGCATGTCGGAACTCAAGTACAACACCGTTGCCTTCATTGCTGCAGGAGCCTTGCTTCAGAAACGCATTCCGGGCCTCCAGCTTGTCGTTCCGATGGCCGGAGCAGCCCAGCGCGAGTATTTCCAGCAGCTTCTTAAAGGGGCAGGCCTCGAAGACGTGCTGCTGCATGTCACGGACGGCCAGTCCCACCAAGCTTTGGCTGCGGCCGACGCCGTGCTTGTGGCATCCGGTACTGCGACCCTGGAAGTGGCGCTGTTCAAGAAACCCATGGTGATCTCGTACAAGATGATGCGGGCGTCATGGGAAGTCATGCGTCATATGGGCTACCAGCCGTGGATAGGGCTTCCGAATATCCTCGCCCGGGATTTCCTGGTGCCCGAATTGTTGCAGAATGCCGCCACGCCACAGGCCTTGGCTGATGCTTTGCAATATCAACTGGAAGACCAATCCAACCGCGACATGTTGCAGCGTCGTTTTAGCGACATGCATCATTCACTGCTTCGAAACACTGCTGAAGAAAGTGCCCAAGCGGTACTGAATATCGTTGAAGTCCATCGTTCTGGAAGACGGCTCTCATGAGATTGCACGCTCTCGATGGCGGCCTATTTAACCTTCAAGGTGAAATCATTTGCGGCGTCGATGAGGCCGGAAGGGGGCCGCTCGCCGGCCCTGTCTTTGCAGCAGCGGTGATACTCGATCCGGAAAATCCTGTAGAGGGGCTTCGCGATTCCAAGAAGCTGTCCGAGCATACCCGGGACAGACTGGCGCTGGAAATAAAACAACGTGCGCGTGCCTGGTGCATTGCGCATGCCACCGAGGAAGAGATCGACGCACTGAATATTCTGCAGGCGACAATGCTGGCAATGCGACGAGCAGTGGAGGGACTGGCAGTGCTCCCGACGCTGGCGCTGATCGACGGCAACCGTTGTCCAGTGATGCCAGTGCGTTCGGAACCGGTAGTTCGTGGCGACGACACGGTGCCGGCAATTTCTGCGGCATCGATACTGGCCAAGACTGCCCGGGATGCAGCCTTAATGCGGCTTCATGAGCTATATCCGCAGTATGCTTTCGATCGCCATAAAGGCTATCCCACGCCGTTGCATCTTGAACGTTTACGCATGCACGGCGTGTCGCCGGCGCACCGCCGCTCGTATGCTCCGGTGCGGGAAGCGTTGGGTGCTGCCGCTTCCGGAGCTGCCGATTGAAGCCGAAAATTTTGAGCTCTCGGGATAATGCGCTCTACAAGGAGTTGAAGCAACTTGCTTGCAGCGGCCAGGCCCGCAGAAAAGAAGGGCTTAGCCTGCTGGATGGCGTGCATCTATGCGCAAGCTATGTGGACGCAAAAGGACTGCCGCGCATCTGCGTCGTCTCTGAAACCTCGTTGCATCATAGTGAAGTAGCACCGCTGTTTGCTCGTTGCGAAGCGTCGGGGGAAACGCAGTGCATCGTACTTCCGGAATCCCTGTACAACGCGATCAGCCAGGTTGAGCACGGAGTCGGGCTCACTTACGTGATCCCTACGCCGCAAGGAGTTGTACCGCGGGTTCTGGATTCATCGGCAGTGCTGCTGGATCGTCTTCAGGATCCAGGCAACCTCGGCTCCATAATAAGAAGTGCCGCCGCAGCGGGCATAAGGCACGTGTTCTGTTCAAATGAAACGGTGCAGGCATGGTCGCCCAAGGTGCTGCGTGCCGGGATGGGCGCGCATTTTCTATTGAATATTGTGGAGCAAGCCGACTTGCTTAGCCTGGTCGGCGAAGCAACTATTCCTGTGCTTGGTACCAGTTCACACGCCTCTACATCGCTTTATGCCGCAGATCTCCGCGGTGAAACCGCATGGCTGTTTGGGCATGAGGGGCAGGGAGTGAATGAATCTTTGCTGAAGCTGGCAAGCGGCACTGTGGTCATACCGCACCGTGGGGCAGTGGAGTCATTGAATGTGGCAGCAAGCGCGGCTGTCTGTTTTTTCGAGCAATTGCGTCAACAGTCGGCCTCGCCGATATAGCCGTTCAATAGCGTTGCGGTTCGAACTTGATCTCCTGCAGGATCATCGCTGCGATTTCCTCGATTGACTTGGCAGTGGACGACAGCCAGCGTATCCCCTCCCGGCGCATCAGCTTTTCTGCTTCGTTCACTTCGTACCGGCAGTTCTCGAGCGCCGCGTATTTGCTGCCCGGCCTTCTTTCATTGCGGACTTCGTGCAAGCGTTGCGGCGAAATAGACAGGCCGAAAATCTTCTGCTTGAATGGCAATAGGCCGGACGGCAGCTTTTCTCGCTCGAAATCGTCCGGAATCAGCGGGTAATTGGCGGCCCTCACGCCAAACTGCATCGCGAGATAAAGGCTGGTTGGTGTCTTGCCGCATCGTGAAACGCCGACCAGTATCACGTCCGCAATCTCCAGGTTCTTGTTGGACTGCCCGTCATCATGAGCCAATGAAAAATTGATTGCGTCAATACGGTTGGTGTACTGTGCCGATTCCACCGTATTGTGGCTGCGGCCTATTGTGTGGCTTGAGCGAATGCCGAGCTCATGCTCCAGCGGATCGACGAAAGTCTGAATCAGATCCATATGCAGGGCAGGTGCCTTACTCACAATTCCAGACAGATTTGATTTGACCAGCGTGCTGAACACAATGGGACGGCAGCCGTCTCTCACGCAGACCTCCTCGATACGACGTACTGCGTCGTGAGCCTTGTCTTCCGTATCGATGAACGGCATGCGGATCTGGCGGAAACGTTGCTCGAATTGCGTCAATACGGCGTGACCGAATGTCTCGGCAGTAATGCCCGTTCCATCCGATATGAAAAAAACGGTGCGGTCGCAGGCCGCGGTGTTGGAAGCTTGCATATCAAATAAGCGTTTTCAAAAATACAGATCAATATCCTGTCAAATTCACGGATACAAATTTTCGAAGCTGACGTTACAATGGATTCAACTATGTAGCGCCGCGCCATTGAGAACAAGAAGAATACCCCAACGCAGAGTGAAGACATGAAGATTTCTTATCATCAAAACAGAGGTTGTTATGTCCAACGCAAACACTGCAGGGGTTCCCCTGGGGGCGGGTTATGTCCTACCG
>JAQSWC010000232.1 GCA_029266815.1 Paucimonas sp. | reverse complement strand
CATGGAAAAAAATGTGCCCGATGCATGGTCCAAGCTGCGCGCGCAGCTTGACTCGGACTATGCCTGGCGCACCTTCGGTTATTGGGAAGGGCAGCCGCTCGGAATGTGGGTCAAACGCGACTGAAACCGGAGCGGAGTGAACTCTGAAGCGGCTTACACTGCCCCAGTAAGTGTCAGTTCCCGGATGGCGCTCAACAGGTCGCCAACTGCCGCCGGTTTTACAAGGTGCCGGTCGAAATCCGCGGCGAGGGCACGCGCCTTGTCCGGCTCGCGTCCGTAGCCGGTCAGCGCGATGAGCCGAATCCCCGGAAGGCGCGCTTTCAGCCTGCGCGCCAGTTCATAGCCGTCCATCTCCGGCAATCCGATGTCGAGCACCGCCACGGCAGGCTTGAACGTGTCCGCCGTCCCGATGGCCTGCAGCGCGCTAGTCAAACAGCACACCTCGCAGCCCGCCATTTTCAACAGCTCCGCCATGGTTTCGCCGGCATCCGCGTTGTCGTCCACAATCATGACGCGCGCCGAGCTGCGCGGCAGTTCCGCCGTTTTCTCATGGTGAGGAACTCCCGACGACTCCATGATGCAGGGAAGTTCGACCGTGAATGTGCTGCCGCAGTCCGGCCCGTCGCTGTGCACGCGCAATTCGCCGCCGTGCATGTCGACCAGCGTCTTCGCGATGGACAGGCCAAGCCCCAGGCCACCCATTTTCCTGTCGATGTGCTGGGAGCCCTGCACGAACATGTCGAACACATGAGGCAGCAGGGCGGCCGGGATGCCGGTGCCCGAGTCAGTCAGATCCACCGTGAGCCGTCCCCCTGAACAGGTGGCGCGCAATTCGATAAGCCCTTGCTGCGTGAACTTTGCCGCATTGCTCAGCAGATTACCGAACACCTGCGCCAGCCTGACGGCATCGCCACTCACGATAACCGGTTGTTCCGGCAAATGCGCCACGAAATCCAGCGATTTCTTCCTCATGGCCGGCGCCGCCAGTTCGATGGCCCGCTCGATGACCGGCAAGATGTCGATCTGTTCAAGCGCAAGCTTCACCTTACCCTGCGTGATGCGCGAAATATCGAGCAGGTCGTCGACCAGGCGGGAAAGATGCTTCACCTGGCGTTCGATCACGCCGTGTTCATATCGCTTCGAGCCTTCGCTTCGCATTTCCATCAGTTGCAACGCGCTCACGATGGGCGCCAGCGGATTGCGCAGTTCATGGCCCAGCATGGCGAGAAATTCATCCTTGGCGCGGCTGGCGGATTCTGCCTGCGCGCGCGCAGCACGTTCGGCCGCAAGCAAGGCTATTCTTTCCGTGACATCGAAGGTGGCGCCGACCATGCGCGCGGCGTTGCCCCGTTCATCAAGATAGACATTCGCCTTCGTCGCGAGCCACCGTATTTCTCCACCCGGAAGAACCGTTCTGAACTCTGCGCGATAGCTGCCGCCGCTTGCCAGTGCGCCGGCGATTCTTTCCTGCACATGCGGAAGATCATCCGGATGGACCAGCGCCGCAAAGTCCTGCGCCCGCCCGCCGAAGCTGCCTGGTTCCAGCCGATGCAGCTCGTAAACCCGGTGCGACCAGGTGACTTGATCAGATTGGATGTTCCAGTCCCAGATGCCGAGCCCGCCTGCATCCGTGGCCAGGCGCAGGCGCTCTTCGCTCAGGCGCAATGCATGTTCGGCGGCACGCTGGGTTTCGTAGAAACGGGCGTTGACCACGGTGGGCGCGGCCAGCGAGGCGATTTCCTGGGCGAGCAGGAAATCATCCTCATCATGCCGGCGGCCGGAGCGGGCCATAAAAAGCGTGAGCGAACCGATCAGCTCGCCGCGATAGCGCATCGGCACGGTGATCATCGAGCGGAAGGCAAGCTGCCTCAGCATCTGCAGGTGTCCCTCATTAAGGGCGACCTTGCAATACCACTCGTCGTCGATGTCGGCATGCAGCGCGGCCATGCCTGTGGATAGCGCGCACAGGTTCATGTCGCTGCGCTCCTGCCTCATCCACTTGCTGGGCGCAAGCAGCGCTTCCAGTTCCGGATCTTGATGCGCGCGGACGGTACGCCGTACCTCATCTCCGGTGACAGCATCGAAAAAACCGAAATCGCCAATGGCCGGCAGACATGCGGCTACCGCATGCGCCAGCGCGTCTTCAAGTTGCAGTGAAGAGGCAAGCAGGGCAGCGGCATTGCGGAAAACGCGCAAATGCTCTTCCGCTTTCGAAGTGGGTGTCGGGGACGATGGAACCATGTATTTCTCCAGGGACGCAGAGAAATATCATGTCCGGACGCGGAGGTCAATAGGCCGCCCGCGGAAAAACCGCGCGGGTCCATTGACGAACCCCCGCGGTTGGAGCAGCGAAAGACGCTGTTTGAAAAAGCGATTACTGTCCCGAAGATGTTTCGCCCGAGGTGCCGGAAATCAGGACTTCAACCCGCCGGTTCAACTGGCGGCCGGTCATCGTATCGTTACTGGCTACAGGATATTGAGGCCCGAAACCCTGCGTGGCGATCCGGTCTGCTTCAATCCCCATGCCTACGAGCGCATCCTTCACAGCATCGGCACGCTGTTGGGAGAGCAGGCGGTTGCGATCGGGCCGGCCGGTGCTGTCGGTGAAGCCCTCGACGGAAACATCCATGTCAGGATTGGTGCGCATCATCTCCGCAAGCTTTTGCAGATTACGCATTCCGCCCGGCTTGAGATCGGCCGAACCCGTGCTGAAAAGCACATCGCCCAGCGTGATCACCGTGCCGCGAGAGGTTTTCTTCGCCTGCAATCCTTGAAGCTGGGTTTCCAGTTGCGATGTGCGCTGTTGGCTTGCCTGCAACTGGCTGTCCGCCTGCGCTCTTTGGCGCTCTGCTTCAAGCGCCTGGTCGCGTGCGATCTGTGCCTGCATCCTGGCTGACTCGGCCTGGCTTTGGGCAGTCTGCGCGCTCAGTTTCGCCTGTTCCGCTTCACGCGTACGCTGCGACAGGCGGATCTGTTCGCGCTCCTTGGCCGCATTTTCCACCAGCAGTTCAGCGGCCCTGCGGCTCATGGTGGATTGCGCGATTGCTACCCTTTGCTTGGCCAGGTAGGCGAGGTGGTTGACTGTAGTGTCGTCCTCGCCCTGTTCAAGGGCGCGGTTAGCAGCAGAAAGAGCTTCACTGGCCTGCTGGAATTCCACAGAGGCAAGGGAAGGCGCGCGCGGATCGCTCTGCACAACGGCATAGTTGGCACGGGCCTCTTCCAACTGCGCATTGGTGCGGTTGGTAGTGCCGCAGGCGGTCAATATGGCGGTTGCGGAAAGCGCCGCCGGTATCAGGTAAGAAATTCGCATAGTCGTTCCTTTTGATGGGGATACTGGAAGGAAGTCAGCAATCAACTGCGGTTCAGTTCTTCGCGCAGAACACGAATGTCCTCCTGCACGGCATTAGCTGCTTTCTGCGCCCTTGCCGCGTTGGCCTTGCCGCGCGCAAGTCGTGCATCTACCTCGGCCTCTGCGGCGAGGCGCCGGGCCAGTTCATAGTCCTTGTTGGCGACTGCGTTGCTGGCGGCCGTCATCTTGTCGCGAGCAAGGGTCAGTTCCAATGCTGCATATTCCGGTGCGCCGGCCGCTACCGCGTCATTGACCGCTGCCTGTGACACGGCAAGCTGTTCAGTCGGGGCGGGTGTGGAAGCGCATCCGGCAGCCAACAGCAGCGCGCCGGCATAAAGCCATGTCTTGCGGTGCAAGCTTTTCATCTTCAGTCTCCTAAGCGTGAATACCATCGACGTTTGGAGCAAGTTCCATGCACGGGAATTCCAGGCGCTGTAGGTAATATGGTTTGTGATTGCGGTTCCGCAAAGTCCGCGGATCCGGCGATGCGCAGGCTCCTGCCCGTGGAATACGGAAGCCACGGTTGTTGTTTTTCAATGCCGCCGTATATGATGGAAGCCTTCACATGGAGGGGAAACATGTTCAACTGGCTTCAGGCGCTGCTAGGAAACAAGGAAAAACGAATTGGCAAGACCGTGCCTGTCAAAGAGTTGCCTGAAGCGGTCAACGACGTGCTCGACACCGAGGTGCGCGCTACCGTCTTTTCTCCGTTGGACACGGCGATGCCGGCACCGGCAAGCCGCGAGCATGTTGTCTCTGTCGTGACGCCTATGCAGCGCAGCGAAGCCAATGCAGCCTATGCGGCCTGGCTTTTCGAATGGAAAGAGCGCAAGGACGGAGACCTGTTCGCCAGCACTGCTGAAAATACGATCCTCAACACGGTGCAGCAGGTAGTCAAATCGGATCAGCCTGCGGCAAACCTGGTCAGGCGCATGCCTGGCGTAGTTCCACAGTTG
>JAQSWC010000231.1 GCA_029266815.1 Paucimonas sp. | reverse complement strand
TAGGCGGATTGCTGCTGGATAACGCTGCCTGGGATCGAATCGCCGATTTCATTGGCGAAGACGACTTTTACCGATATGACCACCGCATCATTTTTCAACATATTGTCAAGCTGATAAACAGCAGCAGACCGGCAGACGTCATCACCGTATACGAGTCCTTGAGTACAGGCGGCAAGGCAGAGGAAGTCGGTGGGCTCGGCTACCTGAACGCACTGGCTCAGAACACGCCGTCTGCTGCCAACATCCGCCGCTACGCGGAAATCGTTCGCGACCGCGGCGTACTGCGCAAGCTAATTACGGTTTCGGATGAAATTTCCGGGCAGGCATTCAACCCGCAGGGCAAGGAAGTCAAGCAGTTGCTGGATGAAGCCGAGTCCAAGATTTTCGCAATCGCGGAAGAGGGCGCAAGAGGCGCGCAAGGTTTCCAGGAAATCCAGCCCTTGCTGACGCAGGTGGTCGAGCGCATCGACGAACTCTACAGCCGCGAGAACCAGAACGACATCACCGGCGTGCCTACCGGCTTCCTCGACCTCGACAAGATGACCTCCGGCCTGCAGCCAGGTGATCTGATCATCGTGGCGGGCCGCCCATCGATGGGTAAGACAGCTTTCTCCATCAATATCGGCGAAAACGTAGCGATCGAGAGCGGTCTTCCGGTGGCCGTGTTTTCCATGGAGATGGGCGGCACCCAGCTTGCGATGCGTATGCTGGGATCGGTCGGTCGGCTGGACCAGCATCGCTTGCGCACCGGACGCCTGGTGGATGAAGACTGGCCCCGGCTGACCTATGCAATCCAGAAAATGAACGACTCGCAGTTCTATATCGACGAGACGCCGGCGCTCAGTTCGATTGAACTCCGGGCTCGGGCGCGCCGCTTGTCCCGTCAGTGCGGCAAGCTGGGCCTCATCATCATCGATTACCTGCAACTGATGTCGGCCAATTCTGCAGGAGAAAACCGCGCTACCGAGATTTCGGAAATTTCACGAAACCTGAAAGGTCTGGCAAAGGAATTGAATTGCCCCGTGATAGCGTTGTCTCAGTTGAATCGTTCACTGGAGCAGCGGCCCAACAAGCGCCCGGTCATGTCCGATTTGCGTGAATCCGGCGCCATTGAGCAGGATGCCGACGTGATTTTGTTTATTTACCGCGATGAAGTTTACAATCCCGACTCGCAAGACAAGGGGACTGCGGAAATCATCATCGGCAAGCAGCGTAACGGCCCGATCGGAGCAGTAAGGCTGACCTTCCTGGGCCAGTACACCAAGTTCGATAACTACACCGGCGGACAGGCGATCTACGGCAGTGAATGACGCGCCCTAGCCTGAAGATTTCAAGTTATTAAAAAAGGGAAAGACCATGTTCGGAAGACTCATGCCCACCGAGGCGAAATTCTTTGATCTGTTCAACCAGCATGCTGAGCTATGCGTGAAGGGCGCCAAGGAAATGGTTGCCCTTATGACTAACTTCGATGACCGAGAAAACCGTGTTCATGCGATTGAAGGCATTGAAAAGCAGGCAGACAAAATCACGCACCATGCAATCGAGTTGCTGCACAAGACCTTCATCACGCCACTGGACCGGGATGATATCCACCAGTTGATCACCCGTATGGACGACATCCTTGATCTGCTGGAAGACGCCGGGCAGACAATTTCGCTTTACGACATCAAGGCGATCACGCCGGAAGCCAAGCGTCTGGCAGAGCTTTGCCTGGGCTGTGCCGAAAAGGTCAAATTCGCGGTGAGCCTGTTGCACAACATGGACAATGCGCGCCAGATACTGGAGACGTGCGCGGAAGTTGACCGGCTTGAATCCGATGCGGACCATGTGATGCGTTCCGCCATGTCCAAGCTGTTTCGAGATGAGCCGGATGTCCGCAACCTGATCAAGCTGAAAGCCATCTATGAAATACTGGAGACGGTGACTGATCGGTGCGAAGACGTGGCCAACATCATTGAGGGCATCGTCGTCGAAAACGCTTAAAACTGCCAGATCGTCCGGATCGTTTAAACACGTTCAGTCAGCCGCATTTGCGGAAAACACGGATGTCGTCGGGAGGCGATTTCCGTTCTGCAGCTTGAGTCAAAAATAAAGATATCCATGCAAACACTTGAGATTAGTCTTACCGTCCTCGTTCTGTTGATCGCATTGGCGCTGCTGTTCGATTTCATGAACGGTTTCCATGATGCAGCAAATGCTATCGCCACCGTTGTCTCTACCGGCGTACTGAAGCCGCAGGCCGCAGTCATGATGGCGGCCTTGTTCAATTTCATTGCAATCCTGGTGTTTCATCTCAAGGTCGCCACCACGGTAGGCAAGGGGACCATTGATCCGGCCGTCATCGACCATTACGTGGTGTTCGGCGCACTGGTCGGCGCGATTACCTGGAATCTTGTCACCTGGTATTTCGGCATACCTTCTTCCTCGTCTCATGCACTGATCGGCGGCCTCGTCGGCGCTGCCGTCGCCAAGGCGGGCACGGGCTCGCTGATTTCTTCGGGCCTGATCAAGACCATCACGTTCATTGTGCTGTCGCCTTTACTAGGGTTCCTGTTCGGCTCGATCATCATGCTGGTGGTGGCGTGGCTCATGGTGGGGGTGACGCCAAGGCGGGTGGACAAGTGGTTCCGTCGCATGCAGCTCGTGTCGGCCTCCATGTACAGCCTTGGACACGGCGGTAATGATGCGCAAAAAACCATGGGGATCATTTGGATGCTGCTGATAGCAGCCGGCCATTCCACCTCAACTGATCCACTGCCCACTTGGGTGATCATTAGTTGTTATGCGGCAATCAGTATCGGCACACTGTTCGGCGGTTGGCGCATCGTCAAAACCATGGGGCAGAAAATCACCAAGCTCAAGCCTGTCGGCGGATTTTGCGCCGAAACCGGTGGTGCGATCACCTTGTTCCTGGCTACCGCTTTAGGCATTCCCGTTTCAACTACCCATACCATCACTGGCGCAATCGTCGGTGTCGGCTCGTCCCAAAAAATGTCGGCAGTACGATGGGGTGTCGCCGGCAATATCGTTTGGGCATGGATATTCACCATTCCGGCCTCCGCATTTATGGCGGCGATTGCATGGTGGGTCGGTACCAAGATTCTTTAATCCCGCCAAACTTGCAGGAGGGGCGCATGCTTCTCCTGCCAGCATCACCTCTTTTCATCGTTGATTTTCCTGAAAAATCTCCACCGCAAAAGGCGTGGCGATAGCGTGAACTTTCCACTAGGATGTTGACTCTTGATCACATGTCGTGATCGACTGATGCTCTTCGCGCTTGAAGAGCGCTCCCTTCACTCCCCATGGATGCTTGTGCCAGATGTTGGGTTGCACCATCGAGCAATTACTCGACCGCCCGGTGGCTGACTTCACCCATCCGGACGATATCCGGGCATCCGAGAGCGCTTTGAAAAAAGTGATTGATGAGAAGGTGAAGATCACACTGGACAAACGCTACTGCAGGGCGGACGGCAGTGTGGTCTGGACCAGGCACAGTCTTACGTGCATCGATGATTGCGATAGCAATTTTCCCTGCGTGCTTGCCGTTACCGTCGATCTCACTGATCGTCGGTATGAGGAAGAAGCGCTGCGTGCCAGTGAGGAGCGCTACCGCACGCTGTTCGAATCGATCGACGAGGGATTCTGCGTCATGCAATTGCTCCGCGACGACGGGCAGAGCGTATGGGACGGCTGTTTCGTCGAGATCAATCCTGCTTTTGAGCGGCACTCGGGACTGCAGAACGCACTGGGAAAGCGGATGCGTGAGTTGACGCCGGATATCAGCGATTCCTGGTTTGACGTCTATGTGGGAGTTGTCGCGACCGGGCATTCGGTCCGGTTCGAAAGCTACGTCAAGGCGCTTGAGCGCTGGTTCACCGTCAATACCTTTCGTGTCGGGAAACCGGAAGATCACAGAGTGGCCATTCTATTCAGTGACATCACCGAACAGAAAGCCGTGCAGACCGAGCTGTTCGTCATCAACGAACGCCTTAAACTGGCCGTGGAAGGATCGGGTGACGGTATTTGGGACTGGAATATCAAGACCAACGCGGTCGATTTTTCTACCAGATGGTGCGAGATGCTGGGTTACGAGGAAGGCGAAATCTCGACGATTGAAGCCTGGCGGCGGCTGGTGCACCCCGATGACTTGGCGCGGGTGCTGCTCGACCTTCAGGCATGTCTCGACGGAAAGAGCCGTTCATACTCTTGCGAACACCGAATGAAGGTGAAGGGGAGTGGATGGAAATGGGTGTTGGCGCGCGGCATCGTTGTGGCGCGCGACGGCCATAGGAAGCCCTTGAGGATGACGGGCACGTTGACCGACATCGCGGAACGCAAGCAAGCCGATGAACTCATTTGGAAGCATGCCAATTTCGATATCCTGACCGGTCTGCCCAACCGGCGCCTGTTCCGTGACCGGCTCGACCAGGAAGTGCGCAAGGCGGAGCGCACCGGCAACCGGTTGGGACTGCTCTTCATCGACCTGGATCGCTTCAAGGAGGTCAACGATCTGCTCGGGCATGATGCAGGCGACCTGCTGCTTCAGCAGGCCTCCCAGCGCCTGCAGCGATGCGTGCGGAAATCCGATACGGTGGCAAGACTCGGTGGAGACGAGTTCACCGTAATCCTGACGGAGCTTGAAAGCCTGGTCCATGTGGAGCAGGTATGCACCAAGATACTGGATGCGCTGGCAAGTCCCTTCTGCATCGCGGGCGAAACGGCCTATCTTTCTGGCAGCATCGGCATCACCATTCATCCTCAGGATGCCAGAACTTCGGACGAACTGATCCGCAAGGCCGACCAGGCGATGTACGCCGCCAAGAGCGCAGGCAAGAATCGCTTCAGTTATTTCACCGCCGCAATGGATGAGCAAGCCCGTCTAAAAATAAAGATGGCAGGTGAACTGCGGGTTGCGCTCGCATCCGGCCAGCTGGAAGTGTATTACCAGCCTGTGATTCACCTGGCCCAGCGCAGAATCGTCAAGGCTGAAGCCTTGCTGCGGTGGCACCATCCCACTTTCGGCGTGATCGAGCCGGCGCGCTTCATACCTCTGGCCGAAGACTCAGGCCTGATCGATGAGATTGGCGAGTGGGTATTTTCGCAGGCGGTAGGCTGCTCGAAACGTTGGGGGGGGCGGCTAGGGGTGCCTTTTCAAATCGGCGTGAACAAGTCTCCGGCGCAGTTCCTTTTGCAGGCCGGCCCCGAAAAATGGATGCACGAAGTAGAGCAGCTGGAGCTTCCCAGAAGAAGCATATCTGTTGAAATCACTGAAGGCATGCTGTTGCACGCGTCGCCTAAGGTGACTAGTAAACTGCTTGAGTACCGCGATGCCGGAATCCAAGTGGCGATAGATGATTTCGGCACTGGGTACTCATCAATGGCCTACCTGAAGAAATTCGACATCAACTACCTGAAGATCGACCAGTCTTTCGTTACCGACATCATGACGGACGATGGAAACAGGACTATCGCGGAGTCGATCATAGCAATGGCGCACAAGCTTGGGCTTGAGGTCATCGCCGAGGGGATAGAAACGCAGGAGCAGGAAGATATCCTGATAGCCGCAGGTTGCGATTATGGGCAAGGTTATCTGTTTTCCGAAGCGTTACCTTCGGATAGCTTCGAACATCTCTTGATATCGGGAGGCGGCACGTGGAAACAGGCCGCCCAAAATGGTACCGGAAACAGCGCGGGCCGCTTGTAGGCAGCCCGCCTGTGTGTCGGAAAATTGAATACCGTGCGAATGAACTTACAGAACGTCGCTTGCGTGGTCGGCAAGCCGTGAACGCTCGCCGCGCGCAAGGGTGATATGCCCGCTATGAGACCAGCCTTTAAATCGATCCACTACGTAAGTAAGGCCGCTTGATCCTTCGGTAAGGTAGGGCGTATCGATCTGCGCAATATTACCCAGGCAGACGATCTTGGTGCCCGGACCGGCGCGTGTCACCAGCGTCTTCATCTGCTTAGGCGTCAGGTTTTGCGCTTCGTCGATGATCAGGAACTTGCTGACAAAGGTGCGCCCGCGCATGAAGTTGAGCGACTTGATCTTGATTCGTGAGCGGATCAAGTCCTGCGTGGCGGCGCGGCCCCAGTCGCCGGCATCGGAATCCGATTTGTTCAGCACTTCCAGGTTGTCGTCGAAGGCGCCCATCCAGGGGCCCATTTTCTCTTCTTCCGTGCCTGGCAGGAAACCGATGTCTTCGCCTACCGGAACGGTCACGCGCGTAACAATGATCTCGTTGTACAGCTTGGTTTCCAGCACCTGAGCGAGGCCGGCTGCAAGGGCAAGCAGCGTCTTGCCGGTGCCGGCTTGTCCGAGGAGGGTGACGAAATCGCACTCCGGATTCATCAGCAGATTCAGCGCAAAATTCTGCTCACGGTTGCGCGCCGTGATTCCCCAGACGCTGTTCTTCGCATGACCGTAATCGCGCAAGGTCTGGAGCACGGCAGTCTTGCCGTTGATCTGCGTGACCTGGCCGTAAAAGGCCGGCTCTCCGTTTTTCGGCTCCATGAAAACGAACTGGTTGACCAGGAAAGATGGCACCAGAGGGCCGCTGAGGCGGTAATAGGTATAGCCGGTGCCGTTCTTGTTTTCTTGCCAGGACTCGATGCCTTTGCCGTGCTTGTTCCAGAAGTCGTCAGGCAATTGCGTGATGCCGGAATAGAGAAGGTCGGTGTCTTCCAGGACGTGGTCGTTGAAATACTCTTCGGCGGGCAGCCCCATCGCGCGCGCCTTGATGCGCATGTTGATGTCCTTGGACACCAGTACCACCGGACGCTCTGGAAACTGTCCGCCTAGGGCGCGTACTACGCCGAGAATCTGGTTGTCGGCTTTGCCGACAGGCAGACCTGCCGGCAGCGACGTTTCCTGCAGCTTGGTCTGGAAATACAGGCGTCCACCCGCATCCTTGTTTCCCAGCTTGGATAAGGGTATACCTTTCTCAATTGCATCTTCATTGATGTCCGCCACTAGCGCGTCAAGCGAGCGCGACACTTGGCGCGCATTACGCGCCACCTCGGACATGCCTTTCTTGTGGTTGTCCAACTCTTCTAATGTCACCATAGGCAGGTAGACGTCATGCTCCTCGAAGCGGAACAGCGATGTCGGATCATGCATCAGGACATTGGTATCGAGCACGAACAACTTGGTAACGCCCGACTTGTCAGCCGCACGGCTGACGCGCGACTTGATGCGCTTTTCAACGCCAGAGTATTTTTCCGCCGCCACCGGCTTGGTCGAGGGCTTCTCGGGTAATTTACCGCGAGTCGTAGCAGGTGCGGGTTGGGGTGCCACAGGTTCCACTAGCGCGATGGATGGTTTGACGGGTTTGCCTTTCTCTGCCTGCGGATAGTCTTCGGGGGATAACAGTGTTGCGGGTTTGCTCGGTAGTTTCGGCAGTGGCATCAGGACCTCAATCGTAAAAGATCAACTCCGCCTCGTTCGGCAAGCGAGGCGCAGTACCATGGTTTGGAGCATGACACCCCAAAAAACAAAAAGCCGTTTGGGAAGAAATAGGATCTCTTCCCGAAACGGCTTGCCAAATAAGAAGAATGAATTCAAAGACTCTTTATCAACTCAAGCAAGATTCTTTACATACGCCAAGGCTTCATCCACAT
>JAQSWC010000230.1 GCA_029266815.1 Paucimonas sp. | reverse complement strand
AAGCCGGAATCAAACGTGCCAGTCACGGACGCCGAGAAGGTGGTGGGACTGGAAATGTAAATCCGGTATAGATCAACGTCAGCGCCATTTGTCACGGTCCCATAGATGTTTCGTAATGGGCCGTTGCCGAGCGGCTCCTGTGCTGTGGCAAGGAGTTGCCCGGCATCTCCGGACTCATTCCAGTTGACCGCGTGTGCAGGGTTAATGAAAAGGGAAGATGCTAACAAAGATGCCGAAACGGTTACCTTTGCAACACCGGCTTTCCCGGAAAAATTGCTTTTGAGTTTTAACTTCATGGAACTTCCCTCCTATAAGTACTACAAGTTTGTCAAAGTTTGTTTCTTCAATACGGCGGATTCACTCTTATTCGTCGGATCACCTCCTTCACAAATTATTAAACGTGTACTAATTCGTAAGGCAGGGGCGCACGGCAATTCCTTTCATTTTTGAAGTTATGTCAGTGATCTCTTGGTTCCCTAAATCGAAGAATCTCGACCCTCCTGTTGCATCCTGAACTATTTCCGCAGACCGGTCACCTGCGACATCTCTGATCCGATCCCCTGCGTTAGACGCTCGCGCCGCTTTTCTCCTAATTTGCGCCAATTTGACAAATCCGTAATAACAATGAGAACGATTGGCATTATCGTTATTTTTAGCGATCAGGCAAGGTTTTTTTCTTTGTTATTTCCTTATCCTGATTCGTCTAGTTGGATAAGAAACGCTCTGATGGGCAGGGTAACGCGATTCATTTATTCGGGGATGTGTGATGACAAGTTGTTTTGATCGTGAAGACGGGATTTTCCGTGTGCTGGTCAATCATGAAGAGCAGTATTCGATCTGGCCGGAATGGAAAGCCATACCCGGCGGCTGGCGCGACACTCAGATAATTGGCGACAAGAAAACATGTCTGGAATATATCGAAAAAGTCTGGACAGACATGCGGCCTCTGAGCCTCCGACGCTTTATGGATGAGCAGGCGACGGGTGCGACCGAGTAATGCCGGCAATGATGACTCTATTCACCCTGCCGTGCGCAGGCGCCAGCTCGGTGATGTATCTGCGCTGGCGAAACCGGATGCCGTCATGGGTACAGCTCGTACCGGTCGAGCTGCCGGGTCGGGGGCGGCGCTTGCATGAAGCGCCGGAACGCAATCTGGACGCTTTGGCTGCGCTTCTATGCAATGAGCTTGGGCCTCAGCTTCCTGAGAGCTACGCAATCTTTGGGCACAGCATGGGCGCCTTATTGGAGTACAGGATCGCACACGGCCTTCGGACACGCAGTGCTCCCCTACCCGTAGCATTGGCAGTATCGGCGTGCGTGGCGCCATCTCTACAGGACTGGAAACGGTACGCCGACAAAACCACTCAAGCCTCCCTGGTCGCTGAACTGCGCAAGCAGAATGGAACGCCGGAAGAAGTGTTCGAGAGTCCTGAGCTCCTGGCGATGACATTGGATTTGCTCGGCGCAGATTATCGGGCTTGCGCAAGCTTTCGGTATCAGAGATTACTACCGCTGCCCTTGCCCATCCATGTGTTTGGCGGGCGGGAAGATGAAATTCATTCTGACAAGCTCGACGCGTGGCGGGAGGAAAGTACAGTGGGTACTTCTGTTGACTGGCTCGATGGCGGGCATTTTTTTCTTCGTAGGAATGAAGATGCGTTTCTTTCTGTCCTGGTAAAGCGCTTGGCGGAGCGTCGCACCAAGTCATCAAATAGACCAAATGCGACGTTTAGCTCTGCCTGAGACGGTACCTTATGGTATAGAAGTATGGCTCCTCACCCTCAACTTGCATATGCCTTTATCTCACCGTGATTTGGCACTGCTAAATGATGAGGAGCGTTCACATGCGCTGCGGTTCAGCAGACATGAGGACCGGGTGCGTTCGGTCAAGACTCGAGCCGCGCTCCGGCGGCTTCTCTCATGGCGAATCGGCGTAGCCCCGGACGAGCTGCGCTTGGTTGTCAATCCTTATGGCAAGCCCAGCCTGTTTGGCGATTCCGGGGTCGAATTCAACGTTTCGCATTCGGGCCGCTTTGCCCTGATTGCGCTCTCAACCACGGGGCAGGTGGGCGTGGATATCGAGTGTTGCGATCGGGAGGTGGACACTGAAGGGCTGGCCGAATTCGTCTTTTCCCCACTTGAGAACCGGTTAGGAACGCAGACAACCAAGGCGTTCTTTGAGCGCTGGGTTGCAAAGGAATCAGTGCTCAAGGCTCTTGGGCTGGGAATTTCAGAGTACCTGCAGGCGATTTCCGTCCTTCCGGGCAAGGGAGGTGCCTATGAGGTCGCGCATGAGCGATCTGACTGGGCGGGCATAAGGGCCTCGTCTATCAGGGTTCCCAGGAATTACGTCGCGGCGGTTGCGTGGAAAAGCCGAGCAACGGAAAAGCGTGGCGGAAGGCGTGGGCATAGGTCCCCCCTCACCATAAGCGCTGGGCTGTCCCATCTGCAAACCCCGCGGACACCGGAGAGCGGCAGAGGGAAGGAACAGTTTTGAGCATGATCAGTTGGGTTTTACTTTACGTTCCGCTTATCCCGGCAATCCGTTGACGGATTCGGTTCTACTTTTCGGAAGGGTTACGATGAACGCAAGATTGATTTCTCGGCGCAGATTTCCAACCGATATGGTCACGCATCTGCGGACTCTCGCGGCCGAACGCCCCCGCGATACTGCGTTGATAGTAGTCCAACAGGACGGCGAGGCCGCCACCGATAAAAAGATCGATTATGCAACGCTGAATGAATGTGCGCGGGCTTTGGCCGCGGTCCTGCAGCAACGTTTTGCCATCGGCGAACGCGCATTGTTGCTGCTGGACAACGACGAGCATTACGTCATCAGTTTCTTTGCCTGCCTTTACGCGGGCCTGATCGCCGTACCTGTTTTTCCGCCGGAATCGGTACGCGAGCGCCATCTGGCGCGTCTGCTAGCCATAGCCGCCGATGCGGAGGCGCGCTGCATTCTCACGACAAGCGAACTCATGCCTCTGATCGGTAATGCGGCCGTAGACCAATTTTCTTTCGCTACTGTACTTGCAGTGGACGCACAGTCCGGTGATGCATCCGCGTGGCAAGAACGCATGCCGAAGAACGAGGATATCGCGTTCCTGCAATATACCTCCGGCTCCACCTCTACTCCGAAAGGAGTGATGGTCAGCCATGGCAACCTGATGGTGAATGCGAGGGCGTTCGAAGAGGGGATGTCAATCAGCTCCGATGACATTTTTGTCAGCTGGCTGCCTCTGTACCACGACATGGGCTTGATCGGCGGATTGTTGCAGCCTATCCACAGAGGCATCCCGACCGTGCTGATGACTCCCAAGTTTTTTATCGAACGGCCGGTACGCTGGCTGGAAGCGATCTCGCGCCATCGTGCCACGATTAGTGGTGCGCCGAACTTTGCCTTCCAGCTATGCGTGGAGCGCGTCAGGGCTGCGCAACTGCAGGATCTCGACCTGTCGAGCTGGCGCGTCGCTTTCTCGGGCGCGGAGCCGGTTCGGAGGGATACCATGTCCGCATTCATCGAACGTTTCACGCAAGTCGGATTACCAGCCGGAGCGCTTTACCCATGCTACGGATTGGCGGAAGCAACGCTCTTTGTCACCGGCGGCATGCGCGGACACGGGATGGAGGCCTTTCGTTTCGACACCGAAATGCTAGCACAAGGCAAAGCCGCGGTAGCCGATCAGGGGACAAGCATGGTGGCTTGCGGCTTCCCCGCTTCAGGCCACAGCGTGAGAATCATCGATCCGGACACAATGACCGAACTGTCGGCTGGTCAAATTGGCGAAATCTGGACCGACGGACCCAGTCTTGCCGGTGGATACTGGCGGCGATCCAGAGAAACCGACAAAACTTTTGTCAGTTACGAGGGTGGACGCTGGCTGCGCACTGGCGACCTTGGTTTTTTCCATAACGGTAAATTGTATATCGCCGGGCGTCTAAAAGATCTTATCATCATACGCGGGCAGAACATCTATCCCCAGGATATCGAACAGGTCATCGAAGAGGAGGTGGAGGCCGCACGGAAAGGCCGGGTTGCTGCATTCTCGGTAGAAACTGAAATTGGCGAAGGAGTTGGCATCGCGGTTGAGATTTCCCGGGGTATGCAGAAACTTATCCCAGTCGAAACGTTGGTGACTGCGTTAAGCGAGGCGGCCAGCGCCAGTTGCCGGGAACCGCTATCCGTTGTGGTGTTGTTGAACCCGGGCGCGCTACCAAAAACCTCCAGCGGGAAGCTACAACGGGCGGCCTGCCGCCAGGGATGGCGCGAGCGTTCGCTGGATGCCTATGCAATATACGAATACGGTCGCTACAT
>JAQSWC010000229.1 GCA_029266815.1 Paucimonas sp. | reverse complement strand
TCTCGCGCAATCGATGCGCTCAATGACGTCATCGGCACGGCAGTCAGTTGGGCGCTTCTGGTCGCCGTGCTCATCTGTTCGGGCAACGCGCTGGTGCGCTACGGCTTCAATAACAGTTCCAATGCCTGGCTCGAAATCCAGTGGTATCTCTATTCCGCCGTATTTCTACTGGCCAGCGCGCATACGCTCCGTCGCAACGAGCATGTGCGGATCGATGTCATCACCGGCAAATTCTCGAAACGAACCCAGGTCTGGATAGACGTGTTCGGCTTCGTGTTTTTTATGCTGCCGATCACGCTCGTCATTCTTTACTATGCAGTTCCCTATGCCTGGCTGTCTTTCCAGAGCAAGGAAATGTCCAGCAATGCTGGGGGATTGATCGTGTGGCCCGCCAAAATGCTTATTCCGGCGGGCTTTTTCCTGCTGGCCTTGCAAGGCGTGTCGGAACTGATCAAGCGCATCGGCTTCCTCGCGGGCAAGGTGGATGCCTCAGCATTCGAAAAGCAGAAGTCGACACCCAAAGAAGTGATTGAAACACTTCAAATCCCCCGAAAGTCGAGCTGAGCCACCATGACCGAATTCCTCATCGCCAATATGGCGCCGATCATGTTCGCGGCGCTGGTGCTGTTTTTGCTGTCCGGCTTTCCGGTAGCCTTTGCCCTGGCGGCGAACGGCCTGCTGTTCGGTTTCCTCGGCATTGAGCTTGGATTGCTGCGGCCAGAACAACTGCAGGCGATTCCAAGCCGTATCTTCGGCATCATGGCCAACGATACGCTGCTTGCCATACCCTTCTTCACCTTCATGGGCCTGGTGCTGGAGCGTTCCGGCATGGCCGAGGATCTTCTCGACACCATCGGCCAGCTTTTCGGCCCGCTGCGCGGCGGTGTGGCCTTTGCGGTCATCTTCGTCGGCGCGCTGCTGGCGGCCACCACGGGCGTCGTTGCCGCTTCGGTCATTTCAATGGGGCTGATCTCGCTGCCCGTAATGCTGCGCTATGGATACGACAAGCGCATTGCCACCGGCGTGATCGCTGCTTCCGGCACGCTCGCGCAGATCATTCCGCCGTCGCTGGTACTGATCGTGATGGCAGATCAGTTGGGGCGCTCGGTCGGCGACATGTATCAAGCCGCTTTTTTCCCGGGTTTGGTTCTGACAGCCATGTATGCCGGATTCGTGGTTTTGATCTCCTTCATCCGGCCGGCATGGGTACCGGCGCTGCCGATGGAAGCCCGCAATCTTCGCGAACCGAACGGCAGGAGTGGCGTGCTTTCCCTCCTCGTGCTGCTGGCGGTATGCACCCTTGCAGCCCTGGCGGCAGATCACTTGCTTACGCAACGTTATCCCGACAAGCCATCCGACGAGCTTGGCATCTATGCAGCGACGACTGGCATACTCGTCGCCTTCCTGCTGGCGGCTGCCAACCGTCAGTTCCGGCTCGGCTTGCTGTCGCGCATGGCGGAAAAAGTGGTGTTCGTCCTGATTCCGCCGCTTGCGCTGATCTTTCTCGTGCTGGGCACCATTTTCGTCGGCATTGCCACTCCTACGGAAGGCGGCGGCATGGGGGCACTCGGCGCACTGGTGCTGGCCGTCATCAACAGGCGCCTGTCGTTCAGCCTGCTGAAGCAAGCGATGCAGTCCACTACCCGCCTGTCCTGCTTCGTGATGTTCATCCTGATCGGCTCCACTGTCTTTGCGCTGGTATTCCGCTATCTAAACGGCGATCAATGGGTAGAGCATCTACTTTCGTCGCTCCCTGGTGGCAATACCGGCTTCCTGATCGTCGTCAACATACTTTTCTTCGTGCTGGCGTTCTTCCTCGATTTCTTCGAGCTCGCCTTCATTCTGGTGCCGCTGGTCGGCCCGGTGGCGGACAAGCTGGGCATCGATCTCGTCTGGTTCGGCGTCCTGCTGGCAGTCAATATGCAGACGTCTTTCATGCACCCTCCGTTCGGCTTTGCGCTTTTCTATCTGCGCTCGGTGGCGCCCAAGGAAGTAAAAACATCAGATATCTACTGGGGCGCGGTGCCCTTCGTGCTGATCCAGATACTGATGGTGTCATTGATCATTGCCTTCCCGAACCTGGTGTCAGTCGCCTCGAAGACCGACATGAAGGAGCAGATCGAACTGAAAGTGGATATCGACGGCAGCGCTGAGAGCAGCGACGACGCGCCGCAACTGGATTTCTCGACCGATCAGGAGCAGGGAACCGACTCTCCCCAATTGAATTTTTCCACTGATGCGGATGGCAGCAAGTAAGCGGGCACTCCGCGCCACTTACTCCTTTTCTTCGCCATCCACCGCTGCGTTTAGTCCGCCAAGTGCAGCAAGCAAGGTAGTGAATTTCACCGGCTTGACGAAGTGGTGGCTGAAACCGGCTGCGGCCGACTGTTGCACCGCATGCTGATCGCCATAGCCGGTCAATGCTATGAAAAGGGCGTTAGCATTGGCAGTTTCTCGTCTCAAGCGGCTACCCAATTCATAACCGTCGATGTAGGGAAGCCCGATGTCGATGATGAACGCGTCGAATTCCTCCTCGGCAGCCGCGTTTAGCGCATCGTTCGGGTGATAGCAGGTCGTAATAACATGCTTCTCCGCGTCCAGTAACGTAGCCAGTGAATCGGCTGCGTCCTGATTGTCATCCACGATCATGATGCGCAGGCACCGCTCGCCGACCCTGCTCGCGATGGCGTTCGCCGGCTGCGACACCGCGCGCGTTGATACCGCTAACGGCAGCACCACCCGGAATTCGCTGCCCTGCCCCGGCCCCTTACTGAAAGCGGACACCGATCCTCCATGCAGTTCCACCAGGCTTTTCACCAGCGCGAGGCCCAAGCCAAGGCCGCCCTGTGAGCGGTCAGGTGAACGCTCGGCCTGCGTAAACAGCTCGAATACATGCGGCAGCAGGTCTGGCGCGATACCGATACCATTGTCCCTGACGGCGATCACGGCCTGATTACCCTCGCGTCGAGTCTCCAGAAGAATTGCACCGCCTTCTTCGGTGTACTTGGCAGCATTGTTGAGCAGGTTGGTGACGACTTGCACCATGCGGATCTGGTCTGCGTAAATCACTGCGTCGGCTGCGTCGTTTACTATCGTCAGTTCATGCCGCCTTGTTTTGATCAGCGGAGCAGCCTGTTCCGCCGCGTTCTCTACAATCTGACCAAGCAGCGCTGGTTCGCGATTCAGGGTGATCAACCCGCGCGTGACCCGCGAAACATCGAGCAGATCGTCAAGCAGACTGCTCATGTGAGCTACCTGCCGGCCAATGACCTCACTGACGTTTTTCACGCGCTTCTCGTCGCCGTTGCTCCATTTCAGTATTTCGGCCGACATGCTGATGGGTGCCAGCGGGTTGCGTAGTTCATGCGCAAGCATGGCAAGAAATTCATCCTTGCGTTTGTTGGCTGCCTGCAGAGCCTCTTCCGCCCGCTTGCGCTCGGTGATGTCAATCGCGACGCCGCGCAGCGAATACGGCGCACCGGACTCATCAAACACGAATTTTCCGCGAATCTCGACCCAGATATATTCGTCGCTGTCCGCGCGGCGAACGCGCACGATCTCCTTGAACCGATGATCGCCCTTCCGCGCTTCCTCGACTGCACTTCGTATCCGCGGATAATCGTCAGGGTGCAAGGTTTCCCAGAATTGCCTTGCCGTAGTGAATTCGCGCCCTAAAAGCTCGTGCGTATTGGCTGACATCCTGATCGCACCGCTATCAAGCGCCCAGTCCCACACCGCCATGCGTGCCGCGACCAGGCCCTCGTTCAAACGCTCCTCGCTCTCGCGTACGGCGCGCTCGGCTTCTTCCAGCGTCGAGATATCGGTATTCGTGCCGAACCAGTGCACTATCCTGCCCTCGGCGTCTTTCAGCGGCGCGGCCAAGGTGAAGAAGGTGCGGTAGTTGCCGTCTGCGCCACGCAGCGGAAATGTCATCTGGAATGTTTCGCCGGTCGCTATGGATTCCTGCCACTTCTCCATCACCTTGGGAAGATAGTCGGGATGGTGAGCCGACTGCCATCCCCATCCCTTCATCTGTTCCGGAGTCGTTCCCGTGTAGGCGTACCAGCGATCGTTGTACCAGTGTATCCATCCATCGGGATTTGCCATCCACGCCAGCGGCAGAATGGTGTTGGCGAGCTGATGCAGTTTCTCGCTTTCGTCGCGCAACCTGGCGTGCTGCTCATGCAGGCGATCCAGCATGTGATTGATCGATCTCGCCAGCCCGGCGATCTCGGTGCTGCCCCGGATCTCCGTGCGCTCGCTGCCGAAGCCTTTTTCCACCACGCGTCCTGCGAAGGCATCCAGTTGTCTCAGGTC
>JAQSWC010000228.1 GCA_029266815.1 Paucimonas sp. | reverse complement strand
GTGTCCTTCCGCATGGATGCTATCGTAACCGGACCGGGCGGCGCACAGATCATTCTCGACGACCCATCGGGCAACCCAGTGGAGTTGTTCCAGCCACATTAAGATGCGTAGCACTTATCACTCAACTCCCTGCGCATCACCGTGCTTCTGACACGGCGCGAAAGCGATCGGCCGCCGGCTTTTCATTTCATTCCCTGCACTTGTTGCATTGAAGCCCCCCGATCCCTGCTGGTATCTTTCTATAGCCCGTGCGCCATGTGCCTCAGCTTTTTGGTCTGTGGCCCATCCAGCAGATTACGAGGTTCAGAGTGGATAGACGAACGTTGAACCTGGCGATCCTTGGCTTGATAGCCATCGTCGGCATTTGCGAGCCGGTACAGGCTGAGTCGCTATCAGTCGGGGCACCACCCAGCCTAAGATCAGCTTTCAGCGAGATCCTGCCGATGTTCGAGCGAGAATATGGCGCAGCAGTCAACATCGTGTATACCCCGTCGAAAACGCTGCTTCGGCAAATTGAAAAAGGCGCCCCCATCGATGTCTTTCTATCGGCGGGGATTGAAGAAGCCGAGTATTTGCATAAGAAGGGACTCACGCTTAACGGGCGTCCTCGGATTTACGCGCAAACATCTCTGGTGCTTGTCATGTCGTCGGATTCTCAAGCCACGCATATCTCGCTTCGCGATGCGCTGAACAGTCAGAAGACCCGCATCGCGCTCGGTGATCCTCACACCTCCTCATTAGGAGACGTCACGGCCCGGGCGTTATCAAAAATGTATCCGGCATACAAGAATCGGCCCAACGTTGTCTATGCCCCGCACAGCGAGGACATTATGGATCTGATTCGCAGGGGGAAGTCGGAAGTCGGCCTGGTCTACCGCGTCGATTCGATCAACAGCGGCTATGTCCGCATCAGCGATGAAGACCCCTTCGGCGTGTTGGTGCCGGTTCGGTTCGGGCAAGCGGTCGCCTCAACCTGTCGACCTGCTTTGCGCCCGACTGCGGAGCAGTTTTCTGCTTTTTTGATGACGCCTCGCATACAAAAACTGTTGGTGAAATACGGATTCGACTCAGTTCCGACACCTGTGAGTCACATCCCCATAGAGAGGAAAGAGAGGGCATCATGACCAGGACCGCTGTGACGTGGATTGCCGTGATGACAACGATGGCGGCGCTGGCTGCGCACAGCCTCTTCGCCATCGAGAAAAAATCAGGGCCGGTAGGGGTGCCTCCCGAAATCGTGGCGGACTATTTGCGCGCCGTCATCATGGCCCACCGCCATTTTTACACCATTCACATTGCCAACCGGCTTCGCCAAGAGCGCATTGTTGATGTCTCGGAAAACTGGCGGACGACGCATTCGCTGCCTTTACCCGTACAGCTCGTGCGAGAGACAAGCGAGATCGCGGAACTGACCGGCCCGAACGTCCGCTACCGCTTGATCAGTCACTGGCCGATCAATAAGGCCAATGCGGCAGGCACCGAATTCGAGCGGCGGGGTCTCAAGGAAGTGCAGGCACGTCCCAATCGGCCCTATTCCAGCTCAAGTACTGCGCCGGCCAGCGCGGAAGAGGTGTTTGAAGCGGTGTATGCCGACATTGCTGTCACGTCGGCGTGCGTCGAATGTCACAACACGCATCCCAGCAGTCCGAAGAAAGATTTTAAGGTCGGTGACGTCATGGGAGGACTGGTCATCAGTTTTCCATTGGGTAAACAGTGAGCAGCCGGTCCGCCACTCGCGGGAACATGGATACTGATAGGGTTTCTTCGTTTCTGATGCTGATCGGTATGCTCCATTCTCGAAGATGCCGACCACCGAACAAACTGGGATACGCTCGTACCGGCTGATAGCGTGGGCCCCATTCGCAATCGCCCTGGGACTCATTGTTTCGATGCTGCCTGAAAGAGAGGCGTGGTTGTATGCAGCGGCTGTCCTGGGCGTACTGGCTTCGATAGCGGTAGGTCGAACGTCGGGAAAAGCCGAGGAGCTTCCAGTGCAAGCGCGTTTGTGGAAATTTGCCAAAAGCTGGCTGCTGGTCTCCGCCTTTGCCGCCCTCAGTCTCTTTCACGGGAAGTGGCAGCCGATGGTCTTCTTCGCCCTTGTCGGCCTGATGTCGTCAGCCTGTTTCTGGTGGGGTTGCAGGTCGAGCAAATAAGCCTGGTCAGTGTTCACGTGCTGGGTGGTTCCGCTACCTTGTTTTCTTGCACCGGATTCATGACTTCGCGTAACTCGCGATCTCTTGCTGATGCCCGACCCCATAGGTGACCGCTGCCTCGTACCCGACAACGCGTGTGCCCGGGGATATGCTCGGCAGGATAGCGCGCGCCGTCAGAGGTTCCAAAATGCTGCTGCCGGTTGCTACGCGGCTCCGCGCTTCTTGAAGATCTATGTGGTAGAAGTACGTCGCCGTTCCCAGTGCGGCAATGACTGCACCCCAGGCATGCAGAGAAGCCGAACACAGTTCTGCTCGTCACAGTCAACCACCTTGATCAGAGATTGCCGGCGCACCGGGAACGAGCACGATCGTGCCTCTCACGCCTCCCTTTTCGAGCAACTCGTGCGCCTGTCTTGCCTCCGCAAGGGGAAATCGCTGCGCGATGAGTGGCTGAATCTTCTGCTGATAAAGGAGGTCGAACAAGGCGAGTAAGCTCTCTCGAAACAGCCAAGGCCGCAGCCGTTTGAGCCACTGTATGCTGTAGGGGACTACGCGTTTCCGGCCTGGGAGAAGCCAGCTAGCAGCAATGTACAAGCCGAAGATAGCGATCGCACGAAAGCGATGGCGGCCTTGTGAACAACCTGAAGCCAATCGCCCTCGATGAAGCGACGAGGTTATGCCATAGGCCACGACCGTCCCGTTGGAACGCAGGGCCTCGCGTGAACGCCAGATGTGCGTGCCACCGACGCCGTCGAAGACCGCGTCCACACCCTCGCTCGTGAAGGCGCGAATTTATTTCACAAAGTCCTGATGGTGGTAATCGATCGGAATAGCGCCTAGGCCCGCTACGGTCGATGCCCCTTGCGATGAACAGGTCCCGTACATGTGCAGCTGTGCGAGGCGACCAAGCTGCAAGAGTGCCGAGCCGACCCCGCCTGCCGCACCATGAATCAACACGCGCTGGCCGGGTCTGACTTTGGCTGAGCGATGCAGCATCTGGTACGCAGTCACGTAGTTCAGCACGAGGCTGACCGCCTCGGCAGTGTCCAATTCCGATGGCACAGGAACCAGTTCACCTTGCGGCAGGCACACGTATTCGGCGTATGCGCCGTTGACCGGTAGGGCGGCCACGATTTGACCCGTTTTAAACGCAGAGATGCCGTTGCCGAGCCGATCCACGACACCTACCAAATCCCATCCTGGCGTGAAAGGCAGTGCCGGCGTCTCAGGATGAATGCCTTCCCGCATCATGACGTCGGGCAAAGATACCCCTGCAGCCAGCACTCTTACCCGCGCTTCTCCTTCCTTCGGCTCCGGGCAAACTTCTTCGAGCACCTGAAGGGCATCGGGCCCACCGTAGCGCGTCACGATAATGCGGGTGTGTCGACATTTGTCATTCACAGGTGATTCTATTCGACCGGGTGATCTACGTGAGAAGTGAGAGTGTATGTGAATCTACGAGATGTATCCATCATCGCGAAGTCCCAGTCCTGGTCAAAGCATAGTTGTAGAAAGGGATCAAGGCTGTCGCCGACCTACTGGTGGATCAGAACCAATACGATGTGGAGAGTACTATCGGATTCAGTTCTTCATGATTGGGCTGTTACATGCTGAAGAGCGGTCATCGGACCGGACCTCTGCAGCGCCGCGAGTTGCCGTCCGCCCCTAACGAGGAAGGCACCGGCAAACCCTAAGGCATTCACGGAAATGCCCTCGAAACATTCTTGCGACCGTGGCACGATTAACATCCACCGTCGAGTCATGAGCAGGTTATACGGAGCGGTCAGCTCATGGCTGCCCGAGCTCGCGTCAACGGACAGGCCAGCTGCATGAAGCAATTTGCGGTAAAAGGCATGCAAGGACGCGCCGCTATCCTTGCCGGGATTGGTCCAGTCAGGATCCATCGGCGCAAAGGCATGGCGAAACGGCAGGCGTGGTACGCTGCCGATCATGCGGTCCATTTGAGCGAAGCGCAAAAGGGGCTCCACGGGCAGCGGAGAGATCGCGGTGTCGAGCGGCACCAATTGCAGATGTTTGTGCGACTTGCTGGCGCCGGCTACCTGTCCCGCGTTGTAGCAGGCGAGGGCGTCCATCTCGGTGAGACCGATGAGGAGGGCTTCGCAGTCTTTATGGGTGAGCTGACAGCGCTGATCTTCGAACGCACTGGTGGCGATCAAG
>JAQSWC010000227.1 GCA_029266815.1 Paucimonas sp. | reverse complement strand
AGGCTCCTGCCCATATTGCTCGGCAACGACGAAGCAAAAGACTGCCGGCGGCAGCGAGGCAAAGAGAAACATCTGCGCGCTCTGTATCGGAGTCAACGGCAAGAGCCAGGCCAGAACGGCGGCAACCGCCAATCCTGCTGCGGGGCAGGCGATGGCTCCCACCAATCCGATGCGCCAGCTTTTCAGGCTGGTATCCATCATGCGCACACCCAGCGAGAACAGCATGAGCGGTATGCAGGATTCGCCCAGCATCTTCAGCGCGGACATCAGTATCGGCGGCACGACGATCTTGAAGGCGGCGAAGGCCAGGCCGATTACCATGGAAATCATGATGGGGCTGTACAGGAATCTCCAGCGTGCAGCGGCCGTACCATGACCGCGGCCCGATTCCAGAATCCGCAGGCCGAATGAAAAATACACGAGATTGCCTGCCATGAAGAGCGCCACGGCAGGAGACAAACCGCTGCTGCCGAAAGCAAACACTGCAAGCGGCAAGCCCATGTTGCCGCAGTTATTGAACATCATCGGCGGCACGAAGGTGCGTGCGTCATAACCCATCAGCCGAGCTACCGGCCAGGCAAGCACTCCGGAACCGAGAGAAATGAGAATGCCGGCAAAAATCAGGATGCCGTTATGTTCAAGATCGAAGTCGCGGGCAGCCAGCGCGGTGAAGATGAGGATCGGGCACAGTATCTCCATTGTCAGCCGGTTGATCGACGCCACTTCGTTCTTTGCCGGGCCGCCTCTCATGCGCGCATAACCATAGCCGATGGCAATGACGGCAAACACCGGCAAGATAACGGCGGCTATGCGTTCCAGCAAAGGCATGGGAAGACGGACGAAAGTATGGAGAGAAAAGACCCGAACACGGCGAAGCTCGGGACCGGGCCGGGCATTCTAACGCTTAACAAATATCACTGCCTTGCTATCGCAGCAGGCGCTCTTCGGCTCTTGCGACTGCCTCACCGGTTCCGCGCAGGACGACGACGTCGCCCGACTGCAGCGTAGAGGATGGCACCGCTTCCATTCTTGCATTGCCGCGCCTGACCATGGTAATTTCAGCGCCCAGTTCTGCAAGCTGAAGCGATTCCAGCGTTCTGCCGACAGCCACTGCACCTTCGGACAGCGTCACCGAATGCAGGCGAACGTAGTGATGGCGGACATCGGCAAGCGCGTCGTCGGCGCCATAGAAGTATCCACGCAGCGAGGCATAGCGCTCGTCGCGTGCGGCCTGCACGCGATGCACCACGCGGCGTAGCGGCACGCCCAGCGCCACCAGGGCATGCGATGCCAGCATCAGACTGCCTTCCATGGCTTCCGGCACCACTTCGGTCGCACCGGAAGCGCGCAGCTTGTCCATATCGGAGTCGTCATGGCTGCGGATAATGACCGGCAGGTTCGGTGCCAGCTCATGCGCGAAATGCAGCACCTTGAGCGCCGACGGCGTGTCGGCATAGCTGACCACCAGCGCAGCCGCGCGGTGGATACCCGCCGCCACCAGGCTTTCGCGCCGTGCAGCATCGCCGTACGACACGTTCGAGCCGGCGGCACGCGCCTCGCGTACGCGGTCGGGATCGAGATCAAGCGCGTGATAGGCAATCTTTTCCTCTTCGAGCAGGCGCGCAAGGTTCTGTCCGCTGCGGCCGAAGCCCGCGATGATCACGTGCTTCTGCGTCGACATCGTGCGGGCCGCGATCTGGGTCAGCGCCAGCGACTGCATCATCCACTCATTGCGCGACAGCTTCATCACCAGCACGTCCGATTTGGCGAGGATGAAGGGTGCGGCCAGCATCGAAAGAACCATCGATGCCAGGATGGTCTGGATCAGCAAGGTGTCTGCCATCTGCAGGCCGCCCGCCTGGTTGAGCAGCACGAAACCGAATTCGCCGGCCTGCGCCAGCCAGAGGCCGGTACGCAATGCAACGCCGGTCGTTGCGCCGAGCAGCTTCGCCAGAGATGCGATCAGTGCGAATTTCAGCAGCACCCCCGCTGTCAACAACAGCAAAACCAGCCACCATTGCTCGATCACGACACGCAGATTGAGGAGCATGCCGACCGTGATGAAGAACAGCCCCAGAAGCACGTCGCGGAAAGGCTTGATGTCCTCTTCCACCTGGTGGCGATATTCGGTTTCCGAAATCAGCATGCCGGCAACGAAGGCGCCCAGCGCCATCGACAAACCCGCGCGCTCGGTAATCCATGCTGCCCCCAACGTGACGAGCAACAGATTGAGCATAAAGAGTTCCTGCGAACGCCGCTTTGCCACGATGCCGAACCAGCCGCGTATGAGCCGATGCCCGGACCACAGCAACAGAACCAGCACAAAGATGGCTTTCAGAGTTGCCCATGACAGCGTGGCGACCAGATCGGTGCCCGGCTTGGCGAGGGCAGGCACCAGGATCAGCAGGGGCACCACCGCCAAGTCCTGGAACAGCAGAATGCCGATGACACGGCGCCCGTGTTCGGTTTCCAGTTCCAGTCGCTCCGTCAGAAGCTTGGACACGATGGCTGTCGAGGACATCGCGAAGGCGCCGCCCAGCGCGAAGGATGCCGTCCAGCTGATATCGAAGAATTGCGGAAGCAATGCAGAAGCGGCCCAGCCAAGCAGCATGGCACTGGCTATGGTCAGAAGCACTTGCGCCATTCCCAAGCCGAACACGGTGCGCCGCATAGCAGACAGTTTGGGCAGGGAGAACTCGAGCCCGATCGAGAACATCAGGAAGACGACGCCGAATTCCGCCAGCGTATGCATCGACTTGCTGTTGTCGGCCAATCCGATGCCATGCGGGCCGATCAGGATACCGACCACCAGGTATCCGAGCATCGGCGGAAGATGCATCATGCGGAACGCCACCACGCCGATTACGGCCGCGCCCAGCAACAGCAATGTCAGTTCAAGCGTGGAAAACATGTCTTAAAGAGGATGAAGCGGCAATTTGCAGACAGATATCGGCGATCCACAACACCGCGATCCCCACGATGCCGATCAAAACCCGCTTCATCTGGCAAATTTCTTGCTTAAGCAATTCGTTTATACTTTGGGCATGAGTGTACCTTATGCCCCGCCTGCTCCCAATCCTCTTGGTGCCGAAGCCGCACGCCGCGCGCTTGAACTGGCTGCCGAAACCGTCAAAATCGAAGCTGACGCCCTGCTTGCGCTGCGCGAACGCATTCTTACGACCGGTTCCGCAGAAGTCCAGAACGCTGTTTCCTTGTTGCTCAACTGCACTGGCCGGGTTGTGGTGTCCGGCATGGGCAAGTCGGGCCATGTCGGCAGAAAGATAGCGGCCACGCTTGCCTCCACCGGTACGCCGGCCTTTTTCGTGCATCCCGGCGAAGCCGCACACGGCGACCTGGGTATGGTGACCGATACGGATGTCGTGATCGCCATTTCCAATTCCGGTGAAACCGCAGAGCTGATGGAGATTGTGCCGACGATCAAGCGCATGGGTGCGCACCTGATTGCCATGACCGGCAACCCTTCCTCCCGGCTGGCAAAGCTCGCGGAGGTTCATCTTGATGTCGCCGTGGACAAGGAGGCATGCCCGTTGAATCTGGCGCCAACTGCCAGCACGACAGCAGCACTGGCCCTGGGCGACGCGATTGCCGTGGCCCTGCTTGATGCGCGCGGATTCCGCGAAGACGAGTTTGCCCGCTCACATCCGGGCGGCGCACTCGGGCGCAAACTTCTCACTCATGTTCGCGACGTCATGCGCGGCGGAGACGCGATTCCTTCAGTGGGCGCCGAGGTCAGCGTTGCATCGGCATTACTGGAAATCACACGCAAAGGCATGGCAATGACTGCCGTTGTGGACCAACAATCCAACCTCCTTGGCATTTTCACCGACGGTGATCTGCGGCGCATGCTGGAATCCACATGCGATCTTGCCAGTACCCGCATTGCCGACGCCATGCACCGCAATCCCCGCACTGTCGGCCCCGATCAGCTGGCAGTCGATGCGGTTCGTGTCATGGAAGAATTCCGCATCAACCAGCTTCTGGTCACCGATGCCGACGGCAGGCTCGTGGGAGCACTCCATATCCACGATCTCACTCGCGCCAAGGTGATCTGATGGAAGTCCGCATTTCCGACGACATCCTTGCACGGGCGGCAAAAGTCCGCCTGATGATCTTTGATGTGGACGGTATATTGACCGACGGCAGCCTTCACTACGGGCCGGAGGGCGAAGTGATCAAGACCTTCAACGTTCTCGACGGCCACGGCATCAAGATGCTGCAGCATGCGGGCATACAAACCGCCATCATTAGCGCCCGCTCCTCCCCCATCGTTTCGCGCCGTGCAGCGGACCTCGGCATTTCCCATGTGCAGCA
>JAQSWC010000226.1 GCA_029266815.1 Paucimonas sp. | reverse complement strand
AAGGAGGTAAAGACATCGGTGTGCCGTCGCATGGCGGCTGACAACTCCCGTCCCGCGTCCAGCGACTCGCGAAGATCCTTGATGACCTTGGCAAAGGATTTGTTGACGGCCGATTCCTGCAAGCCTGCAAGGCCGCGCATGATAGGAACACCCGCCTTGAGCAAGGTATACAACTGGCGGCTGAATAACTGCACGTCGATTGACCTAACCTTCTGCGCCGTCAGCTTCGCCCATAGGCCATCCTCTCCATCCACAGGCTTGGAGGTTGCGACGATCTCTATAGGAGTAATACCGGTATTCATTAACTGATCGGCCACGGCACCGGTATCGGTGCTTTCCAATATTCCTTGCAGCAGCTCTCCGCGCGCGCTCCGTGCTTTATAGGCGTAATACGGCACCGTCGTCCCTTTCTATTCCGTACTCAGTCGTCAAACTGGTTACTGATGCGCATGGCTTCCGCTATTGTGGACTTGCCAGCGACAACCAGAGCGACTGCATGCCGCCTCAACGTGTGTCCGGCCATCTGTTCGTTCGCGACTTTCAGGAAATGCGAAGGATCGCGGTGATTGGCCGCTTCCGCCACGTCGTTTGTCACTTCCAGCATTTCGTACACACCTGCGCGGCCCATGTATCCCATACCGTTGCAGTGAGAGCATCCCCTGCCGTGCTTGTACTCACGCTGGTCTACCGTGTCCTTGAGCTCGGATTTCAACCATTCACGCTCGCTCGGCGTCGGAGTGTACGGCTCCTTGCAGCTTTCACAGATCATGCGCACCAGTCGCTGCGCAATCACCGCCTGCAATGAAGAAGCGACCATGAAGGCCGGCACGCCCATATCGAGCAGACGAACCGGCGTAGAGACCGCATCGTTGGTGTGCAAGGTGGATAGCACGAGGTGGCCCGTCATTGCGGCACTGAGGGCGATATGCGCCGTTTCCTGATCGCGTATCTCGCCCACTAGAACCACATCGGGATCCTGACGCAATGCGGAGCGGAGAACGCGGGCAAAGTTGAGGCCGATCTTTTCGTTGACCTGAACCTGGTTGATGCCGGGAAGCCGGTATTCCACCGGATCCTCTACCGTGATCAGCTTGCTTTCGAGCGTGTTCAGCTCAGCCAGTGCACCGTAGAGCGTGGTTGTCTTGCCGCTGCCTGTAGGGCCTGTCACCAGTACCAGCCCGTTGGGGCGGTTGATAATGGCGCGGAATCGCTCCAGCATGGCGCGCGGCATGCCGATTGAATCCAGCTTGAGCATGCCGCCGCTCTGGTTCAGCAAACGCATCACCACCGATTCACCGTACTGCGTCGGCATGGTCGAAATACGCACGTCGATCTGTTGCTGTTTGACCTTGATGGCGAAACGGCCGTCTTGCGGCAGCCGCTTCTCGGAAATGTCGAGTCCCGACATCAGCTTGAGACGCAGCGCCAGCGACGGTGCAATTTTGATATCGGCTTCGGTCTGGAGATGCAGAACGCCATCGATGCGGAAACGAATCTGCAGGCGAGTTTCTTGAGGCTCGATGTGGATATCCGACGCCCGTACCTGGGTAGCGTCGTCGAACATCGATTGCAGCAGCTTGACGACCGGTGCTTCCTCCAGCGCCGCGTTGGTAGTCAGCGCGCCGAAATCCACGACGCTATCGCCAAGGTCCTGTTCCAGCTCACGCGCAAAATCGCTGATTTCGTCGGTGCGCCGGTAGATGCGATCGATATTGCTCAGCAGCTCGGATTCATTAACCACTGCAAGCTCAATAGTTTTTTTGAGCAGGCGGGAAACCTCGTCGTAAGCGAAAAGATCGGTGGGATCGGCCATACCCACGAGCAAAGTGCTGCCGCGATCCTCTAGGACTACACTCCGGAAACGCCTTGCCTGCGTCTCAGGCAAGAGACGCATCAGGGTCGGATTAATGTTGAAGAACTTGAGATTGATGTAGGGAACATTGAGCTGTTTGGCTAGCGCTCCGGAAATCTGCTCCTCGGTGACGAAGCCGTTTTCAACGAAAACCCGTCCAAGTTTGCGGCCTGTGCGCTTCTGCTCGGTGAGAGAAAACTGCAACTGCTCTTCAGAAAGCAGCTTCTGTTGCACCAGGATTTCACCAAGACGGATCTTTTCCGGCCGCGGCATAAACACTCCTCCAGAGGAAATACCGCCCTATTTTATGCGAGGCAATCCGTTTCCGTAGTGAATTATTGACGAATGTCAGCATGCATGTTGTAAGTTTGATTTCCTTGCTGTAAGCGCATCTCTCCTATAATTGCACGCATAACAAGTCCCCAAGCATCATTACGTGTTTTCTTATCGATGGATTAGCCGATCCCATGTTTGCCGAACTAAGAGCCTCCCGCCATAACGCCACGCTCATACTCACGCTGTCCGATCCCAGCGCAAAAAACGCGCTTCATCCTGACATGTGTGCAGCCACCATCGAGACATTATCGACGGCGGAGCGTAATGATGAGATACGCGCAGTGATTCTCACGGGCGACGAGAATGTATTTTGCGCTGGCGGCAATCTTCATCGGCTGATGGCGATGCGAAATCGTGATCCTTCCGAGCAGGCGGAGGTGACCGAAAAGCTGCACGCCTGCATCGAGGCCATACGCGACTGCCCCAAACCGGTGATTGCCGCGGTAGAAGGCGCGGCTGCCGGCGCGGGTTTTGCCTTGGCGCTTGCGTGCGACTTCATCGTGGCCGGCGCGAATGCGCAGTTTCTGACAGCCTATGCAAAAGTGGGTCTGACGCCGGATGGTGGTTCTTCCTGGTTCCTCAGTCGTGCGTTGCCCCGGCAGCTTGCCGCCGAAATGCTGATCGAATCAAAGCCCTACTCGGCGCAGCGGCTGCACGCCTTGGGGCTGGTGAACCGTATCGTGGCCGACGGCTATGCGCTCAATGAAGCCCGCGAGTGGAGCGACGACATCGCTGCGATGTCGCCGAATGCGGTTCAGCGGATCAAGGCCCTGGTGCGTGACGCGCAGACCGCGTCATTGCAGGAGCAGTTCGAGGCAGAAAAGAAGCATTTCGTGGAAAGCCTATATCACCGCGATGCGCAGGAAGGCATCAATGCCTTCTTCGAGAAACGCCCGCCTCGTTACCGTTAATGCGATTCGGCGTGAGGCACGGCGGGGTAATGCCGCGTAATGAATTCCGCTATGCAGACCGGCTTGGAATCTGCATCCGATTCCATGGTGATGTCCCAGATCATCTGCGTGCCGCCCCTCACGTCAGAAATATCTGCAAGGACCATTCTTGCCCGGACGCGACTGCCGGCCGGCACGGGCGCCGGAAAGCGGGCCTTGTTCAGGCCGTAATTCACGATCAGTCCCTCCCCCTCGATTCGGAATGCGGATTCCATCAGGGTTGGAATGAGCCCTACCGTCAAAAAACCATGCGCAACGGTGCCGCCGAAAGGCGATTCAAGCCGGCTTCTCTGCTCGTCCACGTGAATCCACTGATGGTCCCCGGTAGCATCAGCAAAGCGGGATATGCGGTCCTGGCTGACGACCATCCAGTCCGACACGCCAATTTCCTGGCCCAGCATCTCCCGAAGCGTCGCTACTGAAGAAATGATCCTCATTTCATTTCCTATTGCACTGGCAGCTTGAGCGCTGCCGGCAAGGGTAGCGACATTACGTCTATACCTTCTTCAGCCAAGGCGTCGCGCTCCTTGTGCGTAGCGGTACCCCGGATGCCGCGCTCAGGCGCTTCGCTGTAATGAATGCGCCGCACTTCGTCGGCAAACCGCTCCCCGACGTCTTCAGTGCGCGCGATTACCTCACGGGCCACTTCCATCCAGGCAGCTTGCAGCACCGCTGCCGAATCACGTGCTGCAGGCGAGCATTCCTGAGCCTTCCCGAAATTCAGTCTTGGCGCGGAAGGTCGCCGCGTAACGCTGGAGCTCTCGCACAGGGGGCACGCAACCAGCCCGTTTTCCAACTGAGACATGAAGTCCTTTTCCGAGGTAAACCATCCCTCGAAACGGTGTTCATGTTCACAGCAAAGGTTATAGACTTTCATGATTCATTCGATGGGATTCAACGCGCTTTCTATAAAGGCAGTTTAGGAGCTTTTAGTTCCTCTAAGACGAATCAGCCCCTCTTGCGCAACCGTCGCAACCAGCCCGCCCTGACGATCGAAGACGTGGGCAAGATTGAGCCCGCGCCCGCCGGAAGCGCTGGGGCTCTCCATGGAAAAAAGCAGCCACTCGTCCATGCGAAAGGGCCGGTGGAACCAGATCGTGTGATCCAGGCTGGCCATCTGCAAGCGTGGATCGCCCATACCTATGCCGTGAGGCTGCAGCGATGTTGACAGCAAGCCGTAGTCTGACAGATACGCGAA
>JAQSWC010000225.1 GCA_029266815.1 Paucimonas sp. | reverse complement strand
GCCCTCAGCCTGTTTTTCCAGCCTGCGCCCGATTTCCTTCGGCATTTCTTCCGGTGCAGGGATGGTGGTGTACCACAGCTTCCATAGTTCGCCGTCGCGTACCGCTTCCGCAAGCTGAGGCGCATGTTCGTGAGCCAGCGGCTCAAGAACGACGTAGTGTCCTTTCAAGATAACGGGGTCAGTAAATGCCATGGCCGAAGTAAAGCAGAACGAGGGACGCCCAGTATAAGCGACAGTGTTTCGCCTCCGTCTCGGCCCATGAGAGAAATGGACTGCGGAAGGCCTTTCATGTAGAATTGCGCAGTTTTTGTTCCCGGCGGTTCCGGAGTGTGGCAATGCCGAATTGCCTTTCCTTCCCCGGATATCCGATTCGCTTTCGCACTACTTATCCCTGCCATGAAAAAATTGTTCGCACTTCTTGCGCTCGCGGGCTTCGCCCACGTCGTCTCAGCGGCGGACGTCGTCGGTAACGCCGACGCGGCCAAATCCAAGATTGCCATGTGTATCGGATGCCACGGCATCGAAGGTTACAAAACAGCTTTTCCCGAAGTGTTCCAGGTGCCGATGATCGGCGGCCAATCCGCCAAGTACATTGAGAGCGCACTGCAGGCATACAGGAAGGGTGACCGCAAGCATCCGTCGATGCGCGGCATCGCAGGCACGTTGTCGGATCAGGACATTGCCGACCTTGCCGCCTACTATGCCTCGCAGAAATAAGGATCGACGATGAAAAAGTTTTTTTCTTTCGCAGTGCTCGCAACTGCATTCGCAGTTTCCCTGAACGCAGTCGCCGGTGGTAACGTGGAAGCCGGAAAAGCGGCAGCGACCAAGTACAACTGTTTCTCGTGCCACGGCCAGGACTACAACACGCCGATTGATCCGACTTACCCGAAGCTGGCAGGTCAGCATGCGGATTATCTTGAATTTGCTCTATTGGCTTATCGTCGCGGCGGCGACGGCGCCAATGGCCGTAACAATGCCATCATGGGTGCGCAAGCCAAGATGCTCAGCCCGAGGGAAATCAAGGACGTTGCGGCTTATCTTCACAGCCTGCCAGGCACTCTGGTGCTGCGCAAGTAAAGCAACCCGCTCCGGAAAAAGCCACGGTTCGCCGTGGTTTTTTTTTGCCATTGCTATAGGCATTTTGCGCATTCCCTATTAATGCCCGATTTGTCCTGCGGCATGCGTGAGGCGCTTTGAACAACGCTTGCCCGGTTCTTTGTACAATCGTCTGACGCTCCCACTTTCAATTACGGATTTTTTCCCTATGCATCATGACATCAGCCTGATCACCACGATTGCAGCGGCTCTCGGTTTTGGGCTTGTTTTCGGATTGGTAGCGGTCCGAATCGGACTTCCTCCACTGATCGGCTATCTTGCCGCCGGCATATTGATCGGTCCGGCCACGCCCGGCTTTGTCGCTGATGTGGAACTGTCGCGCCAGCTATCCGAGATCGGCGTGATGCTTTTGATGTTCGGCGTGGGCCTTCATTTTTCAATCACCGATCTCCTGCAGGTGAAGCGGATCGCCGTGCCCGGTGCAGTGCTTCAGATTGCGGTAGCAACGGCGATGGGCGTAGGATTATCCGCGTGGTGGGGATGGAGTTTTGGTGCAGGTCTTGTTTTTGGCCTTTCGCTATCGGTGGCCAGCACGGTGGTGCTCCTGCGCGCACTGGAAGACCGGGGCATTCTAGACTCGATCAATGGACGCATCGCGGTCGGCTGGCTTATTGTCGAAGACTTGGTGACCGTGCTCGTCCTGGTTCTGCTTCCGGCGCTGTCCGGGTGGCTCGGAGGCACGGCCGAGCAGGGAGGCGACAGCCTGACAAAGGCTCTCCTCGTGACGTTGGGACAGATCGGCGCTTTTGTTGCTTTCATGCTGCTGGTGGGGCGCAAGTTTTTCCCGTGGCTGTTGTGGTGGGTGGCACGTACGGGATCGAGAGAACTATTCACGCTTTGCGTCATTGCCGCGGCGGTAGGAATTGCCTACGGCTCTTCCACTATTTTCGGCGTGTCGTTTGCGCTTGGTGCCTTTTTTGCGGGCATGGTCCTGCGTGAATCTGAGCTGAGCCACCGCGCGGCCGAAGAGTCCCTGCCGCTGCGCGACGCGTTTTCCGTGCTTTTTTTCGTCTCTGTGGGGATGTTGTTTGATCCGAAAGTGTTGATCGACAATCCGCTGCAGGTGCTGGCCGTGCTTGCCATCATCATTTTCGGCAAGTCGCTCGCTGCGTTCGCGCTGGTGATGTCGCTGCGCTATCCGCTCAATACGGCGCTGACCGTATCGGCCAGCCTGGCGCAGATCGGAGAGTTCTCATTCATCCTGGCCGGGTTGGGGATATCGCTCAATCTGATGCCTGCAGAGGCACAGAGCTTCATTCTCGCCGGAGCCATTATTTCCATTGCGTTGAACCCGCTGCTCTTCAAAGCCGTCGAGCCCCTACAGAAATGGATACGGTCGAAATCCGAACTTGCTCGCCGGCTTGAACGTTCGGACGATCCGCTGGCGGAATTGCCCATGACGGTCCCCCAGGAAAAACTGATCGGACAAGTGGTCCTGGTGGGTTACGGGCGCGTGGGCCGCCACATTGCGCGCGAGTTGACTACGCACGGCGTGCACTTTGTCGTTGCGGAACAGAATCGCGGTGTCGTGGAAGCGCTTCGCAAGGAAGGCATACCTGCGGTTGCCGGGGATGCTGCAGAGCCGGCTGTCCTCATCCAGGCTCATATCGCACGCGCATCGGTGCTCGTGATTGCCATTGCCGATACCTTTGAAGTTCGCGCCATGATAGAGACAGCAAGAGCGCTCAATCCTTCGATTCAGACAGTGATCCGTACCCATAGTGAAAGCGAGGCAGACCTGCTTCGCAAGGAGCGAGCCGGCAGGATATTCCTGGGCGAACAGGAGCTCGCGGGCAACATGGCAGAGTATGCGATTAGCTGCCTTAGAAAAGACCGCGACGTTTCTAACTAGAATACTGATCAGGTTCTAACGCCGCCTGATGCACTCGACATACGCGTCGCCATCCGGCGGCAAGCCGCTGCGCTGGGAATTCCAGATCATCTGGCCAAGGCATTCCATAATTTCATGGTGGGCCTCGTGCTCGGAATCGAGCCTCCGCGCCAGTGTCTGGAATGCTGCGCGAATGCCGGGCGGTTGGTCGATCGATATCTGCTCGGTAATCGACAAGTGCATTGCCAGATGCAGGAAAGGATTGCTTTGCCCGCGCTCCACCGAGTAGTCCATAGCGAGCGCCTGTTCTACATCGGCCAGATGATCGGCATATTCGGGATGCTGCATCAGCCAGTCGCGCGCGATGGCTTCGAGCGGGGTAAGAATGTCATTTGCGTGGTGCTTGCGATAGGTTTCGCAGAAAAATCGCCGGACGTCTTGCTGGGAAGGATTGAACATCGCTGCTTACGGCTGAAGATGAGCGCACATTTTACGTCTGTTCGAGCCCAAACTGTCGGACGTGGAGTTGTATAAGATGGAAACCCTGACCGCCTGGAAGCGGGATTGGGGACAACATGCTTGATCAGAATTCGCTCGCTACCATTTTTACCGATGCACGCACCTACAGCTATTGGCTCGACAAGCCGGTGACGGACGAGCAGTTGCATCGAATCTACGACCTGATGAAGTTCGGACCTACCTCGTCCAACTCGTGTCCTGCCCGAATCGTGTTTGTACGTTCATCGGATGAAAAGGGAAAACTAGTGGCTTGCATGTCCTCGGGAAACATGGAGAAGACCAGGAAAGCCCCGGTTACAGCCATCATCGGCATGGACATGGAATTCTATGAAAAGCTTCCGACGCTGTTTCCTCACGCCGATGCGCGATCATGGTTTGCCGGCAAGCCTGAATCCATCAGTTCCAATGCCTTGCGAAATTCATCCCTGCAAGGTGCCTACCTGATGATTGCAGCGCGTTCTGTCGGGCTGGATTGCGGTCCGATGAGCGGCTTCGATGCGGAAAAGATCAACGAAGCTTTTTTCCACGGGACCAGCATCAAGGTGAATTTTGTTTGCAACCTGGGCTACGGCGACGCCGCGCGGCTGCATGAGCGTTTGCCTCGCCTGCCATTTGATGAAGCGTGTGCAATCGTTTAGCGGAAAAACCTGCTCTGCTGATATTTGCCTGTTACACGCCTGTTAAAGGCAAGGGCGTTTTTGGTTCGTATTCGCACAGATCTGCAATGATGCAGTTCCAGCATTTCGGCAGGCGTGCGATGCAGGTGTAGCGGCCATGCAGGATCAGCCAGTGGTGGGCATCATGCTGAAATTCCGCTGGCACCAGCTTTAGCAACTGCTGTTCCACCTGATCCACGTTCTTGCCTGGCGCGATACCTGTGCGATT
>JAQSWC010000224.1 GCA_029266815.1 Paucimonas sp. | reverse complement strand
TGCGTTATCTGTAATCCTGTTTCCTTTGCTTTCGACCGCGGGCGAAAGCACATGTTATGGAAACACGAGCAAAGGGAGACTTGAAAACGGCGTAAAGCTGCCAGACTCTGGAAGGAACTTTAGATCATATAGCAGTGTAGGTGCTGTTCTCGGGAGAACCTATCTCCATAGCTCAGCACACAAAGTGGTTGTTGATACCTATGCAGCGATTGAGAAATCGATGCCAGATTCGGTGTACGTCTACGGCGAGACGGGTTGGAAAGATGGCGGGCGAATTAGGCCACATCGAACTCATCAAAATGGCCTATCCATAGATTTCATGGTTCCGGTAACGGACACATCAGGAAAATCAGTGTCGTTACCGACTTCTACAATTAATAAATACGGATACAACATCGAATTTGATAATAATGGTCGGTATAAAGACCTGAAAATCGACTTTGAATCGATGGCCGAACATCTTTATCAGCTCTCACTGACAGCGAAAAGAGAAGGCGTTGGAATATCATTGGTCATACTTGATCCACCGTTGCTGCCAATGCTTTTGAAGACAAAGCGCGGGGCGTATATTCGAAAAAATCTGCCTTTCATGAAAGGAAAGGCGTGGGTAAGGCATGATGACCACTACCATGTTGATTTTTCGGTGCCTTGCAAGCCATTTCACGGCTAACATGATGCTGCAACCTGTTACCTACGGCGCAGGTGAGCTAACACATTGAAAATCATGGACTATATCGACATTAAGTGGCGTCACGATTTTGATGATAAGCCAGTTCGCCTAGTCTGCGAGCTAGATGTAGGTCGGTATGAAACTCGAAAACTGGAATTTTTTCGCAATGGCAGTGTAGGCTTTGCTGAAGCCGGACGCCATACTGTTAAGACAGCCCTTGCGCTTAGACGGGTTCCGCCACTTGAGTCGCTAAACGAGAAGCCCGAATTTGAAGGCGTGGCGATTACAGCGAGTGAATTTGACTTGCTTTGGAGTAAATATGTCGCCCAATACTTTTAACACTTATGAGGTTCTACCTCGTCAGTAGATAAAGCGAATCCATCGCGAGATTTATTTCGCACCGTTGTTTGTTTTCTCCATGTTGCTGCCTTCTTCCGACTTGATTCCCGCAACGAGCCAGAGGACATGTCCTGTACCAAACACTTATCGGGCTCGGCCTCACGGGTAGAACACGATGCGGCAGACAGCATGTGCGACGAAAAAGCGTAGTGTTATCCGCCGCTCCGTCACGTCGTTTCCTCATGCCGAATTCTTATATGAGAGGATTTACCTGAAATTGTGGATTATCGAAATGGCGCATTGGGTTGGTAAAAATGCCGGCGCGAAGGCGCTTCGCTTCTCCGCCCTGCAAGCTACAAGCAGTGAGGTTCCGAACCTCGTTCATTCAAGACGACTTTCCTTGCCTCTTCTATAATTGCCCGGCAGAGCAAAGCGCGCAATGTTTCTTTTGATTCGATTTTTCAAGGAGCTTGTTGATGGATTGTCCCGTTTGTAAAACACAAAAGCTGGTGATGTCCGAAAGGCAGGGAATCGAAATCGATTATTGCCCCAGTTGCCGCGGAGTATGGTTGGACAGGGGCGAGCTGGACAAGATAATCGAGAAATCGAGCAGTGCATCCTCGACGGTTCAATCTCCGCCCGCGGTACGGCACCAGCCTGCTCAACAGCATCCGGCGCAAGGCTACCCTGATCCTTACCAGGGCGGACATTACCGGAAGAAGAAGCGCGAGGGTTTCCTGTCGGATTTGTTCGACTTCGATTGATTGAAGACATCGATGAGGCGTGGATCGGATAAAGCATCCGCTCCACGTTCCTTGCATGACTAGACAAGCTCCAGCTTGTCGTTCCCCCGGCTGCTGATCACCCGCGGCATTCCTCCTTCTCCCAGCGTATTCAGCGACACCGGCCGCCGCCATACGCGCGCGATGTACTGCAGCACCCGTTCTGCACGCGTGACGTCCAGCCCGCGCCCATCGCCCTGGTAATCATGCGTCAGCTCCAGGCTGCCGTCGACATGGATGCGCGTGGCCGCAATGCGCGGCGCACCAAAGTTGAACTTGGGCGCGAGAATCGCTTCATGCAAAGCGTGGATGTTGCGGTCGGTAATGCGTATGTCGCCATCCTCGTGCGCTTCGTAGACGAAGAGATCGAGTTTTTCCGCCAGCTCGCGGTCGAGATAGTTGCGGATGAAGCCGAAATCGTCTTCCTCGCGGCAGATGCGGCGGGCGTTCTCCAGGCCATGTTTCTCGATCAGATGCTCCCACATGGAAAAGCCGAGGTGGTAGGGATTCACCGCGAGCGATAGCTGGCTTTCGCCGGCGAAGGGGCGGACTACGTCTGAATGAGACTTGATGGCCGAGACGTAGATGTCGCTCGGCAGGAAATCGGCTTCGCGCAACAGGCGCGCATGCCAGTAGGATGCCCAGCCTTCGTTCATGATCTGGCAGGCGAACACCGGATAGAAGTAGAACGACTCTTCGCGCACGGCGAGGAAGATGTCGCGTTCCCAGCCTTCCATGTCGGGTGCGTAATTCGCGATGAACCATAGCAGGTCGTACTCCGGTTCCGGCGGGATGCTTTCATTCGGCGGCGGCGACAGCGCATCCGAAAGCGACAGCTCGCCGGGCAGCATGCTGTAGCGCTGATGGAAGGGGTTCGATGATGGCTCGCGGCGCGCCTGTTTTTTAGGCGCCGGATAGCGCTCGCGGTGGAGTTCGCGGTTGATGTCGATATGCGGTTCGAGTGCCAGCGCGGCATCCAGCACGGCTTCCACTTTTTCTTCGCCATGTTCCGCCAGCGCAGCCTCGATGCTGTGCGCGCGTGCCGCTGCCTGTTCGAGTATGTGGCCGCCGGCCATGTCCATGAAGCGCGCGAACAGGTGATTATTGCGGGAAAAATCGGCGTGCCCCAGCACATGTGCGATCACCAGCGTATTCTCCGCAGCCGTGTTGTTCTTGACCAGATAGGCATGGCAGGGATCGCCCGGAAACATCACTTCGAAGATGCGCGAATTACCCATGCCTTGCCGGATGAGCTGGTGAATGTAACGGATGCCGAACGACCAGTGCGGCATGCGCACCGGCAGACCGTAGACAGCAATTTCGGTCATGAAATTGTCAGGCACCAGTTCGAAATCGACCGGATAGAAATCCAGCCCGAGCTTGCGGGCGAGGCGCTCTATGCGTCTCGATGTGTCGTCAAGGTCGAAGGAAGCAGGCATCAGAGTTCCAGCCTTTCATTCTGCTGCACGAAAAATTGGCGTATCGCTTTCCATACGTCTTCCGGCGCGTTGAGCACGCAGGTGCCGATTGCCGCATCTTTCTTTTCCAGTCCGGCGCAGATCATGCGCATCTCGGTTTCGCTTGCCCGCGGCGTGCCGGGCACTGTTTCGACGTAGCCGATGTAGTTCAGCATGTCGGTGAGTTCACCCAGGCTTTCGCTGGCGGCCAGGCGGTCTTCGGTGAAGTTTTCACCGTCCGAAGCGTAAAACAGGTAGCCGTTGTAGTTCGAGGGGTTGTAGTCGGTTTCGATCATTTGCCGCGCCAGCCGAAAGGCAGTCGAGGCTCCGGTCCCGCCGGTACCGGTGACCTGGAAGAATTCGTTCTCCGCAAATTCCCATGCCTGCGTGGTGTGGGCAATGAAGCGCGTTTCGACATGCTCGTAGCGGCGGCGTATGCCTTGCAGGGCGAAGAAGAAGAAATTCTTCGCCAGGCGGCGCTCCGCCTCGGTCATGCTGGCCGATACGTCCAGTGCAAACAGCACGACTGCCTTGGTGGCCGGCTTGCGGCGTATTACGAGCTGCCGGAAGCGCAGGTCTTCATTGCTGAATGCCGGCGCGTTGGGCTGGATGGCGCGGCGCTTGACGGCTTCCTTGATGGTGCGACGCCGATCCAGTCGGGCCCGGGCGCCGTGCTTGTCCCACCCCTCGCGCACCATTTCCTCATCGTTGATCACGGCTTCGCGCTTGGGTTTGAGGTCGGGCAGCTTCAGCTCTTCCCACAGCCAGTCGACGATCTCGTCGACCTGCAGTTCTACCATCAGCTTGACTTCACCTTCGCCTTGCCCGGCCTCGCCTTGTGCATCCTGCGGCTGCGCAGGACGCAAGACATCGCCGGCCTGGCCTTGTCCCTGGCCGGCCGCGCTTTGCGGTTTGCCCTGTTTATCGTTCAGCCGGAAGCGCGCATGTTCTAGCATGCGCACTGGCACTTGCACGGTGCGTTCCTGCTCGCCGGTAATGATGTCGGGCTGGGCTGCCAGATCGGGCAGGCTTTGCGCCACGCTCTCGCGCACCTTGCGATTGTGCCGGAGCAGATCACGCGCACCGCGCGAAAACAGGTCGTACCA
>JAQSWC010000223.1 GCA_029266815.1 Paucimonas sp. | reverse complement strand
AGCCGGGGCGAAATTCGCCTTCCAGCGTATTGCCCAGGTCGTCCGGCGGGCGCACACGGAATTCCTGCGGCTCCGGGTACATGTCCTTTTCGGTCGGCGCGAAGAGTACATAAACGCCTTCCTTTTCCAGTTTCTCGATGTCCGCCTGAAAGGTACGCGGATACTTGTCGAAATCTTCGTTGGGGCCGAACTGCAGCCGATTCACAAAGATCGATGCCACTACCGGATCGCCGTGCTTGCGCGCCAAACGCATCAGCGACAGATGGCCTTCATGCAGGTTACCCATGGTGGGCACGAACGCCGTGCGCAGTTGCCCGCGTAACTGGTCCCGCAATTCCTCGATGGAAGAGATGATTTTCATGGTTGGCTGGGCTCTTCCTCGACAAACGCGAAGCGAAAATGGAAAGGTTTAAGCGGGCGCGTAGGCAAGCCGCACGTAGATAGGGGCAAATGCTTCCGCCTGCGTGATCTCGATCAGCGTTTCCTTCGCCAGCTCAAGCAAGGCGATGAAGTTCACCACCAGCACGGGCACGCCGCGCGAGGGATCGAATAGATCCGAAAACTCGACAAATTTCGCAGATTGCAGCCGCCGCAGGATACCTGTCATGTGCTCGCGCACCGACAGTTCCTCGCGGCTGATAGTGTGATGCGCGGTCAGTTTTGCGCGTTTCAGCACATCGGCCCAGGCGCTTTGCAGGTCGGTCATGTTCACTTCGGGCCAGCGCACCACCATGCTTTGCTCGATGTACACCTGGGCGCGAACGTAATCGCGGCCGATCTGCGGCAGAGTGTCGAGCTGCTGCGCCGCGAGCTTGATCTGCTCGTATTCGAGCAGGCGTTTGACCAGTTCGGCGCGCGGGTCCGACGCTTCCTCGCCGGTGTCGGATTTCTTCACGGGGAGCAGCATGCGCGATTTAATCTCGATCAGCATTGCGGCCATCAGCAGATACTCGGCCGCCAGCTCAAGATTATGTTCACGGATCTGATCGACATATTCGAGGTATTGCAGCGTGACCTGCGCCATCGGAATGTCGAGGATGTTGAAGTTTTGCTTGCGGATCAGGTATAGCAGCAGATCCAGCGGGCCCTCGAAGGCTTCCAGGAAGACCTCCAGGGCATCCGGCGGAATGTAGAGATCGTTCGGCAGCTTGAACAGCGGCTCGCCGTACAGCCTGGCGAACGCGACGCCGTCGATGACGTCAGGCGTAGAGTCCTTCTGCCCGTCCGGTGTGATGTCGGGCGCGCTGGATGGCAGTTGCGCCAGGGCATTGCTCATCAGTGGCTTTGATAAACGTAGGGGCGCTGTTTCACGCGTGATTTGTCGGCGCGGTCGCGTTCATCCAGGTCGATCGGATCCTTGTCCCACCAGATCGAGCGCGCAATGCGCTGGTTTTCCTCGATCTGGGGATTCTTTTCCTTCATCTCATTGAGGAATTTTTCGAAATCGGACTCGTAGTTCGAGAATTTCTTTCCAAAAGCCATGATTGAGCCTGCGATAAGAATCAAAGGGCCGTATTTTAACCCGAGCCGGACCGGCGCCCGCACCGGCACAAGGAAGGTCAGCATTTAGACAGACTGCTTACTTGTGTGTGCGCAGATAACGCCGCATGACGAAGGGTGGGGCATCCGCGGGATTGGCATGAGAATATTCCAGTTCCGGCGCAAGCTCGAATTCATACGCGGAGTACAAGTCCAGCAGCCGCGGCTGGTCTGCACGCACGCCCAGTCGGAGTTCCTCTGCGCCGGCAGCCCGCGCCCTTTCCAAGATGGCTTCCAGCAAATATTGCGACAAGCCGCGTCCTCGATAAGATGGCAGAACACCCATGCGCATCATTTCCCAGGCAGTGGGCTGCGCTTCAACCGGTAACCACCGTACCGAACCCGCCGTCTGGCCATCCACGCTCAGCAGAAAGGCGCCGCCGCGCTGGAGATGTTCGCTCACCGTGTCCAGCGTTTCGCGGTGGCCCCCGGAGGTGGCCGCCACCTTGCCGGCCCACGCAGCACGAGTCAATTCCACGATCAACGCGGCGTCATCGACTTTTGCTTCGCGCAGATGGATATCCATGACTGCTTCAGCGAATGCGCATGCCCGGCTCTGCGCCCGGCCACGGGTTCAGGATGTACAGACCCGGATTGGCTTTTTCATCCGCTGCGGAGGCAGCCAGCACCATGCCCTCGGAAATGCCGAATTTCATCTTGCGCGGTGCGAGATTAGCAACGAGTACGGTCAGCTTGCCGATCAGGTCTTCCGGCTTGTAAGCCGATTTGATGCCGGAAAAGACGTTGCGCGTACGGCCCTCGCCAACATCCAGCGTCAGGCGCAGCAGCTTGTCCGAGCCATCCACATGTTCGCAGTTGACGATTTTCGCGATGCGCAGATCGACCTTGGAGAAGTCGTCGATCTTGATTTCTTCCGCCAGCGGTTCGATGGACGGGCCTGACACGGCGGCTTCGGATACCGGCTGTGCCGCAGGTGCAGCGGCGGCCAGTGCGGGGGCGTCGAACAGATCATCCAGCATCTTGGGTTCGACACGGGTCATCAGATGCTCAAATGCCCCAATGGACGTGGGGCTTGTTTCAAGGTCGGTCCACTTGAATTCACGATCGAGACCGAAGAATGCGGCCACCTTGCGCGCTAACGCAGGCAGGATAGGTGCGAGGTAAATCGTCAGGCGATGGAAGGCCAGCAGCAGGTCGCTGCAGACGTCCTGCAACTCCGCATCGTTGGCTGGATCTTTCGCGAGAATCCAGGGCTTCTTCAGGTCGACGTACTGGTTGATCTCGTCGGCCAGCGCCATCACCTGGCGAATCGCCTTGCCGAACTCGCGCGCTTCAAGTGCATCGCGGATCTCGGCTTCGGCGCCTGCCGAAATCAGTTCCCAAAAACGGTTGGTGGTTTTCTTCGCCGTTACCGGGTTGCTCAGCTTGCCATCGAAACGTTTATTGATGAAACCTGCTGCACGGCTGGCTATGTTCACGTACTTCCCGACCAGATCCGAATTCACGCGCGAGACGAAATCATCCGGGTTGAAATCAACGTCTTCCACCTTCGCATTCAGCTTGGCGGCAATGTAATAGCGCATCCATTCGGGATTCATGCCAAGTTCAAGATAGCGCAGCGGCGAAATGCCGGTGCCGCGCGACTTCGACATCTTTTCGCCGGAAACGGTGAGGAAGCCGTGCACATACACGTGATCCGGCAGCTTGTAGCCGGAGAACTTCAGCATCGCCGGCCAGAACAGCGTGTGGAAATAAGTGATGTCCTTGCCGATGAAGTGGATCTGCTCGGTGGATTTGTCTGCCATGAAGGCGTCGAAATCCTTGCCGGTCTTGCCGAAGTAGTTTTTCAGCGAAGCCAGATATCCGACCGGCGCATCCAGCCATACGTAGAAATACTTGCCCGGTGCATCCGGAATCTCGATTCCAAAATAGGGCGCATCGCGGCTGATGTCCCAGTCACCCAGGCCGCCTTCACCCTCCAGCCATTCCTTCGCCTTGTTCGCCACTTCCGGTTGCAGGCGCGGCTTGCCGCTTGGGTCGTTACCCAGCGCCCATTCGCGCAGGAAAGCCACGCATTTCGGATCGGAAAGCTTGAAGAAGAAGTGTTCGGAAGACTTCATCACCGGCGTGGCGCCGGTGAGCGTCGAATACGGATTCTTCAGGTCGGTAGGCGCATAGACTGCGCTGCACACTTCGCAGGAATCACCATATTGGTCCTTCGCGCCGCACTTGGGGCATTCGCCCTTGATGTAGCGGTCCGGCAGGAACATGTTTTTCACCGGATCGTAGAACTGCTCGATCGTCTTGCTGGTGATGAAGTCTGCGGCCTTCAGTTTGCGGTAGATGTCCTGCGACAGTGCATGGTTCTCGGGACCGTCGGTCGAATGCCAATTGTCGAAGCTAATGTGGAAACCGTCGAGGTACTGCTTGCGGCCAGCGGCAATCTGCGCAACGAAATCCTGCGGCGTCAACCCGGCTTTTTCCGCCGCGATCATGATCGGCGCGCCATGCGCGTCATCGGCGCCGACGAAATGCACTTCGTGGCCCTGCATGCGCTGGAACCTTACCCAGATGTCGGCCTGGATGTATTCCATGATGTGGCCGATGTGGAACGCCGCGTTGGCATAGGGCAGGGCAGTAGTGATAAACAGCTTGCGGGGCGATGCGTGGCTCATGAGCGATGTTGCCGGTTGGAGAAAACCGCCATTTTATCAGCGCGGACGCGCTTGTCCGGGCCTCCTGCGGTCAAAGGAGGGCACAAGGTTCTTGCAGCGAATGGTTTAGACTTCGCGTTTGGAAAAAGGAGAAACGATGAGCATTACCGTAGAGGCCGTAAAGGCGGCTTTGTCCCGGGTGGTGG
>JAQSWC010000004.1 GCA_029266815.1 Paucimonas sp. | reverse complement strand
TCAATGCCGAGCAGGCGCTTTTACGTAGTGAGCAACGTCTGCGGATGATTGCAGACAATCTCCCTGTGCTGATTGCCTACGTCGATGCCGATGAATGTTATTGCTTCTGCAATCGCAATTACCAGGCCCTATTCAGCTTGCGCGGCAAGTCCGTGATTGGCATGTCTGTACGTGACGTGCTCGGGGAGGACGCCTATGCGCTCTCGAGCGATAAGATCAAGGCGGTGCTGGACGGCACGCGAATCAGCTTCGAGCGCCGTACGTCTGAGGGCGGCAGCCTGCGCTTTTGGCGCGTCGATTATGTTCCCGACCTGGAGGTCAACGGGCGGATACCGGGCTTCTACGTGATGGTGCTCGACATCACCGAACTGAAGCTGGTGGAAAGCCGCTTGCAGGATCTGGCGCGTCATGACAAGTTGACTGGCCTCGCCAACCGGCATCACTTCGAGGAAAAACTGAAGGAAGCCGTTACGCGAAGCCAGCGTTCCGATGAAGTACTGGCGCTCATGTACTTGGATATAGACCGTTTCAAGCTCATCAACGACACGCTCGGCCATCACGGCGGCGACCAGGTGCTGCGGGAGTTTGCCAAGCGCCTGATAGCCTCGGTGCGTCAAACCGATCTGGTTGCGCGTCTGGCTGGCGACGAGTTCGTCGTGCTTCTGGCAGGGCTGCAATCCTCCGAAGAGGCAGAGCTTGTGGCCAGTAAAATCATCGATTGCATGGTCACCGCCTTCGAATTTTCAGGCGGCACGCGCAAGGTCACCACCAGTATCGGAATCACCCTGCAGCGCAAGGGTGAATACGATGCCGAGGCCATGCTGAGGCGCGCGGACGAAGCGCTTTATGTGGCCAAATCGGCAGGACGCAACAACTATCGCCTCATGTTCTAAGCCCACTTCTCAATACTTCTCTTCAAGTTATTGAATATGCTTGGATAGTCCTAAATCGGACCTGAAGCGTTAATGACTTAGGTGGCGCACCTGCGTGTTTTTCATCTTTCCGTTCGTTGATGTGGATCAGACTCTGCCTGCCTTTGCCCTCGTTGGTGACTCGTATAATCTTTTTGCGCCAAACGCATGGCACTCCGATCATGCACATGATCAGGGAATGATCCACCGGGCTTAGTCCCACCTTAACTTGACAGGAAAAATAATGGCAACTGGCACCGTCAAATGGTTTAACGATTCGAAGGGCTTCGGCTTCATCACTCCGGATGAGGGCGGCGAAGATCTGTTCGCGCACTTCTCGGCAATCAAGGCAAACGGCTTCAAGTCGCTGCAGCAGAATCAACGCGTTACATTCGAGATCACTGCAGGGCCTAAAGGCAAACAGGCGTCGAACATCCAGACGATGTAAGCTTTGCCGCGCGGCCGAAGAGCTGCTCTCAAGGAGAGAGCCCTTCGGCGCACTGGAGTACAAAAAGCGCGGCGGAGAATCTTGCCTTCATTCCCAATCATTTGGCAACGATGGAGGCGGCGATGTCGGTTTGGACAACAGTTATTTTTTCGTCGCGCGGCAGTCAGTGTTGGCGACGATTCCGACCGGCCTAAGTCTGCATCGTTCTGCCGAGTTTTCCGGAGGGCGCCGAACAGCCTCCTGCATGTCGTGTCCTAAAGCTGAGGTTGTTCACCTAAGCATGGCAACCATCGGGGTTGCAGCGAACTATGCATCCCTTCAAAGTGCCCGGCGGTTGGTGTTCTTGCGGCTCCAGTACTCCGAAGCCGCGTAGGAACGCTGCAGAAAATCCACGAAGGCGCGTATGCGGAGCGGCAGATGTCGGCGCTGTGTAAATACCGCATAGATATCGTTGCCGGGAGCAGAATAGCGATTCAGCACGGTGACCAGGCGACCCGCCTCTATATCGGCAGCCACCTCCCACATGGATCTCCAGGCCAGGCCCTTGCCAGCCAGTGCCCAATCGCGCAGCACTGCGCCGTCATTGCACACCATATTGCCGCCTACCTTCATCGTCACGTTTTTTCCTTCCTGCAGGAAGGTCCAGCCGCGCTGGCTGCCTGCACTGCTGAAAGCGAGACAGTTATGGCTCGCAAGATCCTCCGGCGTTTCCGGTTTTCCATGACGCTTCAGATAGGCGGGGGAGGCTACTACGACGCGCTGGTTGTCCGCCAGCTTCACGCCCACTAGGCTCGAATCCGACAGCGCCGCAATGCGAACCGCGACATCGATACCTTCTCCGATAAGGTCGACGACGCGGTCGTTGAGATTAAGCGTGACGGTGACGTCCCTGTGTTCTGCGAGAAACGACGGGATGAGCGGCGCGACGTGATCACGGCCGAAGCCGGCCGGTGCTGAGATGTTCAGGTGCCCGCTGGCGCGCGCGCTACGCGCAGCGACCGACGCCTCCGCATTCTCCAGCTCGGCAAGAATGCGTTGGCAATCCTCGAGGAAGGCCGCGCCCTCGTCGGTCAACGCGATCTTGCGCGTGGTGCGCTGAAGCAGTTTGATGCCCAGGCGCTGTTCGAGCGCATCAAGGCGGCGGGTGATCATGGCAGGAGCGATGCCTTCCGCTCTTGCGGCTGCGGAAAGGCTGCCCTTGGCGATCACTTCGACATAAGTGGAAATCTGCTTGAACCGGTCCATGACGTGTTTCTTTCGACGTAAGTGCTCAGTATCTTTCACTAAAAAGCAATAAACAATTTATAAAACGTAAGGTTTATTGATTTTTTTGGCAAATATAATAGAGGCCTCGATGGTCGGCATGGCATTCCGGTAATGAGTTTCGAACAGGTATTCTTGATAGCGATGGCCGCTTTCTGCGCGGGAGCCATGAATGCGGTCGCCGGTGGCGGAACATTCCTTTCCTTCCCGGCTCTGCTGGCTATCGGCGTGCCGCCGGTCGTGGCGAATGCCAGTAATTCCGTCGCGCTTTGGCCTGCCAGCCTGTCCGGCGCCTGGGCTTACCGTGCGGAGCTGTCGTCGTTGCGACACCTGCTGTTGCCTATGAGCGCGGTCTCGCTCGTCGGCGGCGTGGCAGGCGGATTGCTCCTGCTGACCACGCGCAACGAAACCTTCACGAAGCTGATTCCATGGCTGTTGCTGTTCGCTACATTGCTTTTCGCGTTGTCAGGTGCAATCTCGGCAAGATTGAAGAGTGCGTCCACGGACCGGGTACGTAACAAAGGATTGAGATGGCTGGGACAATTGCTGGTATCGATCTATGGCGGTTTTTTCGGAGCAGGCATGGGTATTCTGATGCTGGCCAGTCTCGCAATGAGCGGACATCGGGACGTGCATGAAACGAACGCCATCAAGAACCTGCTGTCGGCCGTGATTTACAGCGTGACCGTCGTGACCTTTGTTGCAGCGGGTGCAGTCAGTTGGCCGCACACGCTCGTAATGCTGATCGCCGCCACGCTCGGTGGATACGGCGGTGCGTCATTCGCGCGCCGTATTCCGTCAGCTTGGTTGAAGCGATTCATCATCGTTACCGGACTGTTTTTGTCTGGATTTTATTTTTATAAAACGCTCTAATCGCTTGTTCAATCTTGTAAGGAGAAGAAGATGTCGCTACGTTTGCCCGCAGGTATGGAAATCACGGCTGAAATCAAACCCGGATATGAAAGGGTGCTGACGCCGGAGGCGCTGGAACTCGTGGCCAAGCTTTCACGTGAATTCGATCCGCGGCGGCGCCAGTTGCTTGCTGCGCGCGTGGAGCGTGCAAAACGTCTGGATGCGGGCGAGCGTCCCGATTTTCTTCCCGAAACGAAATCGATACGTGACGGCGACTGGACGATCGCACCGATTCCCAAGGCACTCGAGTGCCGCCGCGTGGAGATTACCGGTCCGGTCGAACGCAAGATGGTGATCAATGCATTGAATTCCGGCGCAGACAGCTACATGACCGATTTCGAGGATTCGAACACGCCCAACTGGGACAATCAGATCAGCGGCCAGAGCAACATGATGGATGCAGTGCGCAAGACGATTTCTCTTGAGCAGAACGGCAAGCAGTACAAGCTCAACGACAAGACAGCGACGCTGGTGGTGCGCCCGCGCGGCTGGCACTTGGACGAGAAGCACGTACTGGTGGACGGCAAGCGCATCTCGGGCGGCATCTTCGATTTCGCGCTGTTCATGTTCCACAACGCCAAGGAGCAGCTCGTGCGCGGCGCCGGCCCTTACTTCTATCTGCCGAAGATGGAGTCGCACAAGGAAGCGCGTCTGTGGAACGACATCTTCGTAATGACGCAGAACGAGCTTGGTCTGCCGCAGGGCACGATCAAGGCAACAGTACTGATTGAGACAATTCTCGCTGCTTTCGAGATGGACGAAATTCTGTATGAATTGCGCGAACACAGCGCCGGGCTCAATGCAGGGCGTTGGGATTACATCTTCTCGTGTATCAAGAAATTCAAGAACGACCAGGATTTCTGCCTGGCCGATCGCGGCAAGGTGACGATGACCGCTCCCTTCATGCGCGCTTATGCGCTTCTGCTTCTGAAGACCTGCCACAAGCGAAATGCGCCAGCAATTGGTGGCATGGCGGCGCTCATTCCAATCAAGAATGACCCCGAGAAGAATGATGCGGCAATGGCGGGAGTGCGCAACGACAAGTCGCGCGATGCAACCGACGGCTACGACGGCGGCTGGGTCGCGCACCCAGGTCTGGTCGATCTGGCGATGACGGAATTCAAGAAGGTCCTAGGTGACAAGCCGAATCAGATCGATAAGCAACGTCCCGACGTAGAAGTTACTGCAGCCGACCTGCTGAGTTTCCAGCCAGAAGCCCCCATCACTGAAGCGGGACTTCGGTACAACATCAACGTCGGCATTCACTATCTTGGCGCATGGCTGGCCGGCAACGGCTGCGTGCCCATTCATAACCTGATGGAAGACGCCGCAACCGCGGAGATCAGCCGCAGCCAGGTGTGGCAATGGATTCGTTCTTCCAAGGGCGTGCTTGACGATGGACGCACGGTAACGGCCGACATGGTTCGCGCAATGATCCCCGAAGAGCTAGTGAAGGTGAAGGCTATAGCGGGCAACGGCGCAAGCTATGACCGTGCCGCGCAGATCTTCGAGCAGATGTCGACATCTGAAGAGTTTGCGGAATTTTTGACGCTGCCGTTATATGAAGAGATCTAATCCATTTTCTCGTTTGAACTTGCCATGATTACGTAAATTGCTCACGGCGTCGTGCATTGGAGCAGATGCATGGCGCCGGGCTGCTACGTCGAAAAGTGCTGGAAGACCCGTCTGTTGTTGCTTTCAAGGTGGCGCGGAGGGTAAATCCTGCGCGGCGACCATTTTGTTTTTTTCTTCGCCTGCAAGGCAAAGACCAGCCAAGCCACTGACCATGACTGCATAGAAAGCAGCTCCTACATGGTGTGCCCACATGGCCTGCGTGAGGCCGCAGATCGCGTAGGACAGCACGACGATGAGGCCGGCCACGGCGAACGGCTGCCGGGTTCCATCCAAACGGGTTCTGCGCCAAAAGAATACAAGCGGTGCGGCGTAAAGAAAAAACAATGCCAGGCCGCCCGGCATACCGGTGGTGGCGAGCGCTTCCAGCAAGTCGTTATGGGCATGCCGGTACCGCACCATTGCCGGATCGATTTCTCCCCGTTCTACGAGCGTTGCCAATCCGGCATTGAAGTTTCGGTAGCCGACGCCCGACCAGGGGTGCTCTGTAAAAAGACTCCATGCGCCTTTCCACATTTCCAGCCTGCCTCCGACCGAAGTGTCCGCCGTACCGGCCTGGAACTGTTCTATGTCTGCGCCGGCTTGCTGGATTCTTTCGCTGATGTCCGAACCGGGAGACGCATACAGCACGACGGCTGCGACTGCAGCAGTCGCAGCCGTCCAGCGAAGCTTGCTGAACCCGGTCCGGCGCCCGTATAGATAAATCGGAAGAATGGCCAGTACCGCGGCCAGCCATGCACCGCGCGTCGAAGACAGCATTGCTGCCGTCAGTGCTGCGGCGAAGGAAAGGTAAGGAAAAAGCGCAAACCGCGTACGGGCATAAACCGGAATGGCAGCCAAGGCAGCAAGTCCCATGGCCATTGCCAGATCGCCGAACATGATGGCCATGTGCGCGCCTTCGGCGCGCGGTAGTTCCTGCACGTAGCGTTGATAGATCGCGATGGCGCAGGCAAGGAAAGTGCCGATAAACAGGCCCGGCCACAGGAAACGGGTGGCGGGACGAGCAAGAAAGACCAGGCCTATGGAGGCGGTAGAGAGAGCCGCGCGCAAGGGGTAGTCCACATAGGACCAGTCGAAGCCGGACCACGCCATCGACATGAGCGCGATAGCGAGATTGGCTATGAACGCGATAACGATCCACCGTGCCGGCCAGAACCATTCGTCTCGCGAGAGCCACAGCGGACGTGCGCAAGCGAGTGCCAGCAGCACGATAAGGATTTCGGTGATTCCTGAAACGGGTCTCAGCGCAAGGACCAGCGCAGGAAACAGGAAAAGTAGCGCAGTACCGATACGGTGCGCAAAGTTGGAGCGAGACAGAGGGTCCGGCATGACGAGGCGGTCTGCAGCCATGGTGCGCTATCGCTTGATGAACAAGATACGCAAAAAAACCGGCACGTCGCAACAGATCCGTGCCGGTTTGCCTGACTGATCCGGATGAATAGAGCGCAGTCTCAATGTCCCTTGACGACAGTGCCGGGTTTCAGCTTGTAGACCGTACTGCAGTAGGGGCACTTCACTTCATCGCCGTGCGAGACGTCAAGAAAGACGCGTGGATGCGTGGACCAGATGGGCATTGCGGGATTGGGACAATAGGCCGGCAAATCCTTGCCGTCCAGTTCAACTGCTTGGGTGGTTTCCGACATATCTTCCTCGTTATACAAGTGTCAGCCAGTGCTGGTATCGCGGTGCCTTGCCGGCAACGACGTCGAAGAACAGCGACTGCAGTTTCTCGGTGATCGGGCCGCGCTTGCCTTCGCCGATCTGGCGGTTGTCCAGTTCGCGGATAGGCGTGACTTCCGCTGCGGTGCCGGTGAAGAAGGCTTCATCGCAGCAGTACATCTCGTCGCGCGTGATGCGCTTTTCAATGACTTCGATGCCGAGATCACGCGCCATGGTCAGCACCGCGTCGCGTGTGATGCCGTCCAGGCAGGAGGCGAGGTCGGGCGTGTAGATCTTGCCGTTCTTGACGATGAAGACGTTTTCCCCTGAACCTTCGGACACATAGCCTTCGGTATCGAGCAGCAGTGCTTCATCGTAGCCGTCGGCCAGCGCTTCCTGGTTGGCCAGGATCGAGTTGATGTAATAGCCGCACGCCTTGGCGCGCACTAGCGAAACATTCACATGATGGCGGGTAAAGGACGAGGTCTTCACTCGGATGCCTTTTGCCAGTCCATCTTCGCCAAGATAGGCACCCCACGGCCATGCAGCGACGGCGACGTGGATGGTGTTGTTCTTGGCGGAGATGCCGAGTTTTTCCGATCCGATCCACACCAGCGGACGGATATAGCAGGATTCCAGCTTGTTTTCGCGCACCACCTGGCGTTGCGCGTCCATGATGGTTTCGATGCTGAACGGGATCTTCAACTGGAAAATCTTCGCTGAATTGAACAGCCGCTGCGTGTGTTCCTTCAGGCGGAAAATTGCCGGACCCTTGTCCGTCTTGTAAGCGCGCACACCCTCGAACACGCCCATGCCGTAGTGCAGCGTATGCGTTAGGACATGAACGGTAGCGTCGCGCCACTCGATCAGCTCGCCGTCTTTCCAAATCTTGCCGTCGCGGTCGGACATCGACATCAGAGAATCTCCAGAAATACTTGCAAAGGCGAGATTTTAGCGGATTCGGCCTTCTACTGGAGCCAAATCCCGGCCCGGCAGCTGGGATTTGGCCTTTAAAGCGCAAAAACGGCTTTTCAGCCCCGTGGGGTACGGTAAAATAGCCGTTTTTTCATTTCTGGCCCTTTCCAAACCATGCAATTCAACCGTCTCAGCGACCTCATCGCCCGCAACCAACTTCAAGGCAAGCGCGTTTTCATTCGCGCCGATCTCAATGTTCCGCAGGACGATAACGGCAATATCACCGAAGATACGCGCATTCGCGCTTCTGTCCCGGCGATCAAGCAGGCGCTGGAGGCAGGTGCCGCAGTAATGGTGACATCGCATCTGGGTCGCCCTACCGAGGGCGAATTCAAGCCGGAAGATTCGCTGGCGCCGATCGCCAAGCGCATGTCCGAATTGCTGGGCAAGCCGGTGGAAGTAAGGCAGAACTGGGTTGACGGCGTCGAGGTTGCGCTGGGCCAGGTCGTGTTGCTGGAAAATTGCCGCGTCAACAAGGGCGAGAAAAAGAATAGCGATGAACTCGCGCAGAAGATGGCAAAACTGTGCGACGTCTATGTCAACGATGCTTTCGGTACGGCGCATCGCGCGGAGGCAACCACTCACGGCTTGGCAAAATTCGCGCCGGTCGCCTGCGCCGGCCCCTTGCTGGCCGCTGAGCTGGATGCATTGGGCAAGGCACTAGGCAGTCCGGCCCGTCCGTTGGTGGCGATCGTCGCCGGCTCCAAAGTATCGACTAAGCTCACCATTTTGAAATCGCTGGCCGACAAGGTGGACAACCTGATCGTTGGCGGTGGCATTGCAAATACCTTCATGCTGGCGGCCGGCATGAAGATCGGCAAATCCCTGGCGGAAGCCGATCTGGTGGAAGAAGCCAAGGCCATCATCGATATGATGGCCAAACGCGGTGCTTCGGTGCCGATTCCGACCGACGTAGTGTGCGCCAAGGAATTCGCGCCGAACGCAGCGGCCACGGTAAAGGATGTGAAGGATGTGACCGATGACGACATGATCCTCGATATCGGCCCCAAGACAGCCGCTTTGCTGGCGGAGCAAATCAAGGCGGCCGGCACTGTGGTGTGGAACGGCCCGGTCGGCGTGTTCGAGTTCGACCAGTTTGCCGAAGGCACCAAGACGCTGGCGATGGCGATTGCCGATTCGAAGGCGTTCTCGATCGCAGGCGGCGGCGACACCCTGGCCGCGATCGCCAAGTACAACATCGCCGACAAGGTCGGCTATATCTCCACCGGCGGCGGCGCCTTCCTCGAATTCCTGGAAGGTAAAACCCTGCCGGCCGTAGCGATCCTGCAGGAGCGCGCGGGCGCGTAAGACAGCAACATTAATCAAGCAGTATCAATAAGAAAAAACGGCGCGGTGCCGGCGAAAAAAGTCGAGCCCCGCGTTTCCCCAGTTCGTTACCAGGAAGATCTTTATGCATCGTGCTACCAAAATCGTTTCCACCATCGGTCCCGCGTCAAACGACATCGAAACCCTGACGCGCATGATCGCGGCGGGCGTCAATGTCGTGCGCCTCAATTTTTCCCATGGCAAGGCGCAGGATCATATTGATCGTGCGAACATGGTGCGGGAAGCGGCGGCGCGATGCGGACGCGAAGTGGCCATCATGGCCGACATGCAGGGTCCGAAGATCCGCGTCGGCAAGTTCGAGAACGGCAAGATCCAGTTGAACACTGGCGACAAGTTCATCCTGGACGCGAACTGCGAGCTGGGCAATCAGGACAAAGTCGGCCTCGACTATAAAGAGCTGCCGAACGACGTGCGCCCGGACGATCTGCTGCTGCTGAACGATGGCCTGATTGTGTTGATCGTCGAGAAAGTGGTTGGCAGCGAGATTCATACCCGCGTGAAGATCGGTGGCGAACTCTCCAACAACAAGGGCATCAACCGTCAGGGCGGCGGCCTCACGGCGCCGGCGCTGACGGCAAAGGACATGGAAGACATCAAGACCGCGATGAGCTTCCAGGCTGACTACCTCGCGATCTCTTTCCCAAAGAATGCCGCCGACATGATCATGGCGCGCCAGTTGGCCAACATCGCCGGCGAGAAATACAAGCACCGCCCGCAGATGATTGCGAAAATCGAGCGCGCGGAAGCGATTCCGGTGCTGCAGGAAATCCTGGATGCATCGGACGGCATCATGGTTGCCCGCGGCGACCTCGCGGTGGAAGTCGGCAATGCCGCCGTGCCCGCGCTGCAGAAGCGCATGATCAAGATGGCGCGTGCTTCCAACAAGGTTGCGATCACCGCGACGCAGATGATGGAATCGATGATCGTCAACGCCGTGCCGACGCGTGCGGAAGTGTCTGACGTGGCCAACGCCGTACTGGACGGTACCGATGCTGTCATGACGTCCGCTGAAACCGCCTCCGGCAAATATCCTATTGAAACCGTCGAAGCCATGTCGGCCATCTGTATTGAAGCCGAGAAATCCGAGAGCTATCGCCTCGAAACGGATTTCCTGAATGTGATGTTCTCGCGTATCGACCAGACTATAGCCTACGGCGCCTTGTTCACTGCGCATCACCTGAAAGTGAAGGCGATTGCAGCGCTGACCGAATCCGGCTCCACGCCGCTGTGGATGAGCCGTCACAATATCGACGTGCCGATCTATGCATTGACACCGAGCGAACTCACCCAGCGCAAGCTGCAGCTGTACCGCAACGTCAGCACATTGCATCTTGCCGAATCGACCGACCGCGATGCGGTAATGATGGAAGCCCAGCGCATCCTGCTGGAAAAGGGCCTGGTGAAAAAAGGCGACATGGTAGTGGTGACCTGGGGTGAGCCGATGGGCCAGACCGGCGGCACCAACGCGTTGAAGATCATGAAGATCGGCGAGTAATCGGAAGTTATTCGAACAGTCTTGTAAAGGTTGAGACGGAGAGGCGGGCTTCTTTCGTCTTGAAGTGTTTGAAGTGGTTAATTAGTTCAATTTGGAGATAGTCATGCCTCTCGTATCGATGCGTCAATTGCTGGATCACGCTGCAGAAAACGGCTACGGCCTGCCGGCGTTCAACGTCAACAACCTGGAGCAGGTGACGGCCATCATGGAAGCCGCCAACGAAGTCAATTCGCCGGTGATCATGCAGGCTTCCGCCGGCGCGCGCAAATACGCGGGCGAGGCTTTCCTGCGCCACCTGATCTCCGCTGCGGTCGAAGCGTATCCGCATATTCCCATCGTCATGCACCAGGACCACGGCCAGTCGCCGGCAGTGTGCATGGCTGCAATCCGTTCCGGCTTCTCGTCGGTGATGATGGACGGTTCGCTCGAGGCCGATGGCAAGACCGTTGCCAGCTACGAATACAACGTTGAGACCACCCGCAAGGTAGTCGAATTCGCGCACTCGATCGGCGTCACCGTTGAAGGTGAACTGGGTGTGCTGGGTTCGCTCGAAACGATGAAGGGCGACAAGGAAGACGGCCACGGCGCCGAAGGCACGATGACTCGCGAGCAATTGCTCACCGACGTCGACCAGGCTGCCGACTTCGTCAAGCAGACCCAGTGCGATGCGCTGGCGATTGCAATCGGCACCTCGCATGGCGCCTACAAATTCTCGCGCAAGCCCACCGGCGATATCCTGGCCATCGGCCGCATCAAGGAAATCCATGCACGCCTGCCTAACACCCATCTGGTGATGCACGGTTCGTCGTCGGTGCCGCAGGACCTGTTGGAAATCATCCGCCAGTACGGCGGCGACATGAAAGAGACCTACGGCGTGCCGGTCGAAGAGATTCAAGAGGGCATCAAGCACGGCGTTCGCAAGGTCAACATCGATACCGACATCCGTCTGGCGATGACCGCTGCAATGCGCAAGTACATCTTTGAAAATCCGGGCAAGTTCGATCCGCGCGACTACAACAAGCCGGCGCGCGAAGCTGCGAAGAAGATCGTGATGCAGCGCTACACCGAGTTCGGTTCCGCCGGCCAGGCAGGCAAGATCAAGGCGGTGTCGCTGGACGTGATCGCTGAGCGCTACAAGAAGGGCGAACTCGCTCAAGTCGTTCAGTAAATCGATAGCGCATCAACCTGAAAGGCCGGCCTGTCGACGACATGCCGGCCTTGGAGTTTTTTATGAACAGTCTTTATGAATCGAACATCAAGTCGCTGCCCCTGCTGGGACGCGGCAAGGTGCGCGACAACTACGCGGTCGGCGACGACAAGATACTGATCGTGACTACCGATCGCCTCTCGGCCTTCGATGTGGTGATGAACGAGCCGATTCCTTCAAAGGGATTGGTGCTCAACCAGATGACGAACTTCTGGTTCGAGAAGCTCGGCGATATCGTGCCGAACCATGTGACTGGCGTAGCACCCGAATCGGTGGTGCAACCCGATGAAGCAGACCAAGTGCGCGGCCGCGCCATCGTCGCCAAGCGCTTGAAGCCGATCATGGTGGAGGCAGTGGTGCGCGGGTACATCATCGGCTCCGGCTGGAAGGATTACCAAGCGACCGGCGCGATCTGCGGCATCGCCTTGCCTTCCGGATTGCGTCAGGCCGACAGGCTGCCCGAACCTATTTTTACGCCGGCTGCGAAGGCGGAACAGGGCGAGCATGATGAGAACATCAGCTTTGCCCAGACCGAAGCGCTCATCGGCAAGGAGCTGTCCGCGAAGATACGCGACATCAGCATCCGTCTGTATCAGACCGCTGCCGACTACGCGGCCACGCGCGGCATCATCATCGCGGATACCAAGTTCGAATTCGGCCTTGATGAAAACAACGTGCTGCACCTGATGGACGAAGTGCTGACTGCCGATTCCTCGCGCTTCTGGCCGGCAGATTCATATGCGCCAGGCATGTCGCCACCTTCTTTCGACAAGCAGTTCGTGCGCGACTATCTGGAGACGCTGAAGGACTGGAACAAGACTGCGCCGGCACCGGCTTTGCCTGCTGACGTGATCGAGAAAACCGCTGCAAAGTATCGCGAGGCATTGCAGCGCTTGACCGGCAAGGAACTCGAAATTTGAGTCTCGCACGCCCCCCCTTGTTAGAAGAGACGGTAGCAACCTAACCGTCGTTCCGGCGCAAGCCGGAATCCAGTGGCTTTCATGGCCATAGAGGAAACAGACATGGCAACTCAAGCACAAACAGGCAAGCCGCTGGTCGGCGTGGTAATGGGTTCCTCGTCCGACTGGGACGTGATGCAGCATGCCGTCACCATGCTGAAGGAATTCAGTATTCCTTTCGAAGCGCAGGTGGTCTCGGCACATCGCATGCCGGACGACATGTTCCGTTACGCCGAAACCGCCCGCGAACGTGGCCTGCGCGCTATCATCGCCGGCGCCGGCGGTGCAGCGCATCTACCGGGCATGCTGGCGGCAAAAACCATCGTGCCGGTGCTTGGCGTACCGGTGCCATCCAAGTATCTGCGCGGCGAGGATTCGTTGCTCTCCATCGTGCAGATGCCGAAGGGCATTCCAGTTTCCACCTTCGCCATCGGCGAAGCGGGCGCCGCCAATGCAGCATTGACCGCAATCGCCATGCTTGCCGCAACCGACGATGCATTGGCAGCCAAACTGCAGGAATTCCGTGTGAAGCAGACCCAGGCTGCGCAAGCCATGACGCTTCCGGCATGAGCAATACCACGTCTCCCTTTATTCCTGCAGCCTCGCCCGCTACCTGGCTGGGCGTGATGGGCGGCGGCCAGCTGGGCCGCATGTTCGTGCATGCCGCGCAGGCGATGGGCTTCAAGGTTGCCGTGCTTGAAACCAGTAATGATTGTCCCGCCGGCCATGCTGCGGATCATCTCCTGTGCGCTTCCTACACGGATGAAACAGCATTGAAGGAGCTGGCCGCGCAATGCGTCGCAGTGACCACCGAATTCGAAAACGTGCCTGCGCAAAGCCTTGCCTTGCTGGCCCAGAGCAGATTCGTGGCGCCTTCCGCCGCGGCTGTATCCGTTGCCCAGGACCGCGTTGCGGAAAAGCGTTTCTTCACGGAGTGCGCGTCGATTTCCGGCGTGCTGCCGGCGCCTAATAAGACCATCGAGTCGGAGAACGATATCAATGCCGTTCCGGATGCGCTGCTTCCGGGCATCCTGAAGACTGTTCGCATGGGCTACGACGGCAAGGGCCAGGTGCGGGTGAATACGCGCGACGAATTGCGCATTGCGTTCGCAGGCATGAACGGCGTGAGCTGCATTCTTGAAAAGATGCTGCCGCTGGCCTACGAGGTATCGGTACTCGCCGCACGCGGTGTCGACGGCAAGATGGTGGTGTATCCCATCGCAGAGAATGTGCATCGTGGTGGTATTCTTTTCACTACCACCGTGCCCGGCCCCAATGTCACGCCTGAGTGCGCAAAGAAAGCACAGCAGGCGGCGTTGACCCTCATCGAGCGGCTCGATTACGTCGGGGTGCTCTGCATTGAATTCTTCGTGCTGCAGGACGGCTCACTGATCGTCAATGAAATGGCACCACGCCCGCACAACAGCGGCCACTACACCATCGATGCCTGCGTCACCAGTCAGTTCGCGCAGCAGGCGCGGGCAATGGCAAGACTGCCGCTGGGCGACACGCGCCAGCATTCGCCGGCCGTGATGCTCAACATCCTTGGCGATATCTGGTTCAACGGTGACAGCAACGATGTACGCGAGCCGGCATGGGACAAGGTGCTGGCGCTGCCCGGCGCCTATCTTCATCTGTACGGCAAGGAAGAGGCACGGCGCGGACGCAAGATGGGGCATGTGACTTTCGTCGCACCGACACTGGCAGAAGCGCAGAAGAGTTTGCACGCGGCCTGTGGCATTCTCGGCATACCGCTTTAAATCTGAGCATGGCTTCTATCCTGGACATGGCCGCCATTGAAGCAGCGGCGCGCAGGCTCGAAGCAGGCGAGCTCGTTGCCTTTCCCACTGAAACTGTCTACGGCCTCGGTGCGGACGCCGAGAATCCCACAGCGGTGGCGAAAATCTACGCCGCGAAAGGGCGTCCGGCCGGTCATCCCGTCATCGTCCATCTCGCGCCCGGCGCCGATCTCGACCATTGGGCGCAGGACGTTCCACCGCAGGCGCATCAATTGATCGCAGCATTCTGGCCCGGCCCGCTGACGCTGATCCTCAAGCGAGCGCCGCACATACCCGATGCTGTCTCGGGCGGGCAGGACACCATAGGCTTACGCTGCCCCTCGCATCCGGTCGCGCAGGCACTGCTCACGGTATTCAAGAACGGCAAGGGTGGTCTCGCCGCACCCTCGGCCAATAAATTCGGCCACGTCAGTCCGACCACCGCGCAGCATGTGCATGAGGAATTCGACTCTGACCCCGATAAAAGGGTAACGTGCATTCTAGATGGCGGGCAGAGCGAAGTAGGCATCGAATCCACCATCCTCGATCTTTCTCGCATGGCGACGCATGGTCCGGTGCTGCTGCGGCCGGGACATATCAGCGCAGCGGACATCGAAAAAGTGATCAGCATCTCGCCGCGCCAGGCAGATGCGCAAGCGCCGCGCGCGTCCGGCACGCTGGAAGCGCACTATGCACCGCGTACGCCGGTGGCATTGATTGCGAAGGATGAGGTGAACGAAACGCTTGCAAAACTTGCCCGCGCCGGAAAGCGGGGGGCGTTGATCGGTTCTTCCGAAGTTTCAGCCCCCGTGGCTGCGCGCATGAGTATGCCGGCCACGCCTGAAGGCTATGCGCATGACCTTTACGCAGCGCTGCGTGAGATGGATGCAGTGAATGCGGACATCATCCTGGTCGAATCGCCGCCGGTAGGGAGCGAATGGCAGGGCGTGAACGACCGCCTGCGTCGCGCGGCTTTCGATTCGGCGGGCTTGCTGGAGAGGATGGTAAGCGGCTAGACATCACAAAGTAGGTCGGAAAAGCGCAGTGCCCTTCGCCGAACGGTAAAGAAGATATTTATCTCGTTGATTTCGATGCGAAGATGCAGGAACGAGCCGCAGGCGAAGAGCTAAATAATCAGGTTTGCGGTAGAAGAGAATTCGCTTTTTGTCCTAAGGCTTTCAACGGTCCGGCGGAATAAGCGGTTAAAGCTGTAAATTACGGCGTTGGTACCGGAGGTGAATTTTGTTGGCGAAAGTAAGGTCGTGGTCGCGCGCTTTTGACCAGACTTTAGCGAGGGTAAGGTTCGGCCACAATCAACGGACAAGTTGGATATGCGATCTGTGTCGCCAATGATTCTGATTCTCTGCAGTGTCGTGATTGTCGAAGTAAAAGAGATACCAATATTCATGGCGAAGCGTATAGAAGAGGTGAGCTGCTACGCTTCACTGTTCTGCTTTTAATTGAAATAATTTGGACGCAAACTTTGCTGCTGCTTTCGTTTTAAATAGCCCGACTCCGTTTGACTTAAAAGCAGATTCGTCTGCCTTCGCGGGAACAAGATGAGGTGGCGTAAGGCGGTGCGAAGTAATTCGCATACTGATACGCTTCTAATACGCCATGTTGATCGGCCAATATGAGCGCTGCAAAGTCAGTTTGATTTAATACTAAATTTCTGCAGCGTTTCTCCAAATCTTGTTTGCTCTTCGCATTGAAGATATCCAAGACCTTTAAGAAATCAGGTGTTGTATGACGCATT
>JAQSWC010000222.1 GCA_029266815.1 Paucimonas sp. | reverse complement strand
TGCAATGGCAAAGATTGCCCGATACATCGATTTCATCCGCTGCCGTCCTCGCCGCCTGGCGGCGACTCTGTGAAAGTTCCCATCCCGCCGATATGTTCGGGGATGAGGACATTGACGAAAGTGTGCCAATGAAAGTTCCCTGATGCAACATCGTCAATTTTGCTGCCGGGACATTTCGTCTCTCCGAAGACAAGTGTTCTCTTGCATTAGCCTCAACAGGCTGCATTAGGTGGCGCGTATAATCGTCATGAGCTTCCCATGGAGACGAAATGAAGCTGATTGAGCCTATTCTTCAGCATCAAGCAGAAATACAGAACATTCGCCGCGATCTGCATGCGCACCCGGAGTTGGCATTCGAGGAAGTGCGTACCGCAGAGGTAGTGGCGCGCACTCTGAATGAGTGGGGCATTCCGGCGGTGTGCGGCGTGGGCGGCACCGGCGTGGTTGGCATTCTCAAGAGCGGCACCGGCGAACGGGCAGTGGGCCTTCGTGCTGACATGGACGCCTTGCCCGTGGCGGAGACGAACCGCTTTCCGCATGCCTCCCGCCATGCGGGGAAGATGCATGCCTGCGGACATGACGGACACACCGCAATGTTGCTGGGAGCCGCAAAATATCTAGCACAGCACCGCAACTTCAACGGCACGGTGTATCTCATTTTTCAGCCGGCCGAGGAAGGCGGCGGCGGCGCCAGAAAAATGATGGACGATGGCCTTTTTTCCCGCTTTCCCATGGAAGCCATCTTCGGCATGCATAACTGGCCCGGACTGCAGGTAGGCACATTTGCCGTGACGCCGGGCCCAATGATGGCATCAAGCAATGAGTTCGAAGTGGTGGTCAAAGGCAAGGGAGCTCATGCCGCGCAGCCGCACAAGGGCATCGACCCCATCATGGCTGCAATCCAGATAGCACAGTCTTGGCAAACCATCATTACGCGCAACAAGAGTCCGGTTGACACCGCCGTGATCTCCGTTACGCAGATCCATTCCGGCAGTGCGACCAACATCATTCCCGATGAAGCGACGCTGATCGGTACGGTACGCACCTTTTCCGGCCATGTTCTTGACTTGATCGAGCAGCGCATGCATGACGTCGCCAAGCACACCGCCGCCGCCTTCGATGCGGACCTAGAATTTCACTTCAAGCGCAACTACCCTCCACTCGTCAACCATCTGCACGAAACCGAGTTTGCCGTCGGCGTAGCGCAGACCATCGTTGGCAAGGAGGCAGTCGATGCGAATGTAGAGCCGACGATGGGTGCAGAGGATTTTGCGTTCATGCTGCAGGAAAAGCGCGGCTGCTACATCTTCATCGGCAATGGCGATGGAGACCATCGCGCCAGCGGGCATGGTTTAGGGCCGTGTAATCTGCACAACCCAAGTTACGATTTCAATGATGAGCTCTTACCTATAGGCGCCACATACTGGGTAAGGCTGGCAGAGGCGTTTCTGGCGCAGCCCTGAATTCGTGCGCAGGGAAACGCCCGCTTAGTTAGGACTCGCGTCTGCAGAAACGGAAGCGGCGGGTAGCAATTGAATGTCGCCGTACCAGGCCTCTGCGGTCTCCTTGAGATTGTCAGTGTCGGTCAGCACCCCGACGCCGATCAAGGTGCCGGGCTTTTCGTTGAAGGCAAGTGCAAAGTCTTCGCTGACATTTCGTTTGAATTCACGCCACTCGCCAACACCGTCCGCCGAGTTGGCAACGACGATCATCTTTATCCTCTCGCTCCGCCGGCTGGTGAGCACGCTGCCCACAGGATGCTCCTGATCCCAGATGTACATCAGCGTCGCATACGGAAAATCGTAGCCGGTCATGAGTCTGGCTGTTTCGAACAATATCTGGTCGCTGAATGAAAGATGGCTCTTGTCGCCGTCAAATCCGAGAATAATTCTGGCCGGTGAATCTTCAGTGGCATGATGCTCCCTGTCGATAGTGTTGACCATCGAACCCACTTTCCATGACCACCTGACCTGAAGCGTCGGCGTGGGTTCGATCACAACCTTATGCATCAGACCGGATGACGCGTGCGCTGCGCGGGCGTACAGCACCGTCTTCCCGTTCTGCTCCACCAGCCGGTATTCGGTTTGAGGCTTGTTCTTGAACAGCACCAGAGGCTCCCACAAGGGCGGCAGTTCGCCTGCTATGGCCCCGGAAAATTTCGTCACTTCCAGCGCAGGAGGCAAAGCTGCGAGTTGCTTTCTCGCCTGCGGGCTGGCGCAACCCGCCAAGATAACGACCGCAAGCGAAAAGCCTAAGCAAATATGCCGACTTGCGGCTCTGAGTTGCTGAAATTGCATCGGGATAGAAAGCTGTTACTGCGTTGATGTTGAGCCGTTTTATAGCCGCAGAGTAACACGGCTATCACGAACCGCTTTTCAGTTTGTTGAGCTTTTCTATTCCAAGCAAAATCGCTGACTGATCTGCAACGGCCCACTCTGGAAGAAGCGTCCGGAATTGTTCGGCAGTCAATGCTGCCAGTGGAAGAGTGAGTCCGGTTGACGCTGCAGCGTAGAGGGCATTATCGAGATCCTTCAACTGGCTGGAGACCTTGCCACCTGCTTGAAAGGTCCTGTCTAACATGCGTTGGCCATGCACTTCGAGAATGCGACTTTCTGCAAACCCGCCACGCAATGCGGCGCGCACGGCAACGGGATCAGCCCCACCGGCCCTAGCCAAGACGAGGGCTTCAGCCACGATCGCCAATGTGCCGCCGACGATCATTTGGTTACACAGTTTCGCCAGTTGTCCGGAGCCCACCGGACCGACCAGAGTTGGACGGCCCATTGCGGCGAATACTTCCCTGGCCATTTCGAAGTCAGCATCGGATCCTCCTGCCATGATGGCCAGCGTGCCCGCCTCGGCACCCAAGACGCCGCCGGACACAGGTGCATCCATAAAGCTGATGCCGCGTTCGGATAGCATTTCCGCCAATGCAATAGCCTCGGATTGGCGGGTGGAACTCATGTCAATCACCAAGGCGGTTTGCTGTATTGCAGGCAGGGCCTGCCTGAGGACTGCGTCGACCGCACGTCCGTCCTCCAGCACGAATATCACGATATCTGCTTGTTGAACTGCCTCGGCGGGCGAGGTTGCCACCGTAGCCCCGTATTCTTCCAAGACCTTTGCCTTTGATGGCGTCCGATTCCACGCCGTCAGATTGAAGTCCGACGCGAGGATTCGCCGTCCCATGGGCGCGCCCATTAGCCCGGTTCCGATCAATGCGATGGAAGGTTTTTTGCTGTCTGCACCCACTCTTAGCCTCTCGTTTACTTCTATAGCATAATCATGCCTCATTTGAACGACCCATTACACCATGAGCCACGTACAGATTAAATCCATACTGCCCCAACCGATGAAGCTCGGCGAGTGTCCTGTGTGGGATTCATCGGAAGCAGCACTTTACTGGATCGACATTCCGGGAACCGCTTTGCATCGTTGGAGCGAACGGTCTGGCATGCACAAGACATGGCCTCTTCCTTCGGAACCCGGCTGTATCGCCTTGTGCAATGACGGCACTCTCATGATTGCCATGAGAGGCGGCCTTGCTTGCTTTGACCCGGCCACAGGCAGTCTTGAGGCGCCAGCTGATGCCCCCTACGACACCGCGACGATGCGCTTCAATGATGGGCGATGCGATGCTTCGGGAAGGCTTTGGGTAGGAACGCTTTACGATCCCCGCGACCAAGTCATTGCGCCTCTTTTTTGCATAGAGAAGGGAAACGTACGCGACACCGGAAAACGTGCGACGGTGTCGAACGGCGTTGCCTTTAGTCCGGATTCAAAAGTGCTTTATCACTCCGACACGACCTCCCACCGCATTTTTGCGTACGAGTTCGACATCAGGAACGGCGTAGTGGGAGACGGTCGTTTGTTTCAGCAATTTTCGACCGATAAGACCGCAAACTATGGCGGGCGCCCAGATGGTGCAGCGGTTGATAGTGAAGGTGCGTACTGGTGCGCTATGTTCGAAGGCGGAAGAATACTTAGATTTTCAGCGGCAGGAGAATTGCTGCAGGAGATTCCCGTTCCTGCACGTTGCCCGACCATGATTGCTTTTGGCAGCGATGATCTGAAGACCCTCTATATCACTACTGCGAGCCACAATCGTCCGCCGGAGGAGCTGGCTCGCTATCCGCTGTCTGGGCAGGTGCTAAGCCTGCGCGTGGATGTGGCTGGTCTGCCTGAGCATCGCTATCAGAAGACATAGGCGATGCCGCTGCTCGCTTTGAGGGTTCGGTTCTACTTGTAGTCTTATTGATCCGGGGCACTGGTGGTAGATGTGTAAAAGCAAAAAGCCCTTAACTCTGGAGAGCTAAGGGCTTTTTGGGGATACGAGCCTGACGATGTCCTACTTTCACACTGGTTGCAGCA
>JAQSWC010000221.1 GCA_029266815.1 Paucimonas sp. | reverse complement strand
CGGATCGCCCATGTCGGCATAGAAGTTGGCGAAGGTTTTCCAGGCGTCGCAGACTGTGACGCCGCGCCCACCGTACCGCTCATAGTGCGACTGGTTCGGATTGGTGCAGCGCTGGATCATTCCGTTCCAAGTGCCATAGACGCGCGAATGGCGCTTGCCGTGCGTTTCAAGGCGGGCTTTGTTGGTTTCCGCCTTGAGACAGCCGCAGGACCGGCACCGCCCGCCCAGCAACTGCGATGACGTAGGCAACGTTTGCCCGCCGCAATCGCATTCACACAACCACCGCGTTGGCTTGCCTGCAACGGCTTGCCGTTCAACAGCGACCAGACGCCCGAAGCGCTGGCCGGTCAGATCTTGTCCGGGTCTAGGCACCGCCTGCCTCCAATGCCCGCAATGACGAAGTGGCGGCAGGCAGGTGCGGTAACCTGCTTTTCGGGCCGTCGCCCTATCCGCCAACATCATCATATCAAACATTTTAGGCAGTCTCAATGCAACTTTAACTAGCTCAAATCGGCGACGATGCCATGTGCACGTTCATTAAGGACCTTGCATACCCACTCACAGGTGACCATGCGCTTTTCGCTATGCCCTGTCTTCGCCAATGGCTCCTGTCTCATTTTCTGCAAGTACGCAATTTCGACTTTATCGGGCGTGACAACCAGGGCGTCCCGTGCTCTCATCAACCTAGACGGGACAATCTGAACTTCCCCAAAATCGCCGACGTATATATCGACTGCGGCAACTATCTTTCTACTATCCATTTCACGGAAAGTAGTCGCGTTTCCCGTGAACGCAGAGATGAGTTGCTTATTCGCGCTACCTACAAACACCAGACTAGGATCACCTCCATTTGTCCAGGCCAGGGCCAGCACGGTTTTCAGCAACGCTTCCGTGAGCGCTCTCTGGGTCCCATCGACGGCGGCAGTGTCTGGGTAGCCGCTGGTGGTTCCCGACAGCACCGGGTTCACGCCCGACGTGCCCCTGCTGACGTTGGTCTGGAGGAACGACGCGAAGCTGGCGGAGGTACGTGCGGTTGAAGCACTACCTGCTGACGCAACTTTATTACTTAGGAGAGTTTTCTCTATATCGCGCTTTAATTCCTGCGTTTTGAGCGCTAATTGCTTACTCATACGGTTCAGATCGCCGCTTTCGTCCACTATCTCGCGAGTACTGGAGACCTGTGCGACCTTGTCGCTGATCTGCGTGTAATTCGAAAGGCGTACACCTTCCGTCATCGCATCAGCCGTTACGTCGTTCCCCTCTATTTCCGCATTAGTATCCGACGCGCTAGCGAGGTCCACCGTCACCCATTCCGGGTGTGTGGAGACAGTTGTACCCTTCCTGATTGCAGTTAGGAACGGTGTCTCGGTCGGCGCGATCATCTCGGCGATCTTCGACAGATCTTCGGCGATCACGGACGACTGGTACGTCTGTGCGGTATTGGCGGGTACAGCCATTGGTCAGCCCAATTCGATCAGGCGCGCGATAGCATCCATATCCTTGCCACCGCTGCGTTTTACGTTGGAGATGACAGCCTTCTTCTGGTCGGGCGCCGGTCCGGCCGCTCCTGGTCTGACCATCCGTGGGGCTGTCGCGAGTCTGTTCTGGACTGTCGGGCGGGAAGCCATGAGCTGGCGGTACAGCATGCTTTCGCGGGCCATCAGGACGGCCCTCGGATCGGCGGCTGCGGCGATTTCGTGGTCCGCGTACCCGATTGCCCGAAGGTGTTCCGCGATTTTCGGCTGCTCTGCCTTGGCTACTTCCGGCCTCTTCCATTCCGGCAGCATCTCGACCAGTTGCGCGCGGGCTTGCTGCAGCGTCTGCTGCTGCATCGCCTGCATGTGCTGCTGCTGCTGTTGCTGCGCCCGGTCCCGCTCGGAGAGCACGTCCCGCAGTTGCCCGACGCGGATTTCCCAGTCCTCTTTGGCGTTCTGGTATCCGATCGGGTCCGCGTCGCGCATCTCGATAGGCGGGCGGGGCGGCAGCGTTGCTTGAAGCACGGCTGCAACTTGATCGAGTTGTGTTGCGTAGTGCTGGCGTTCGGCCGCGACACGCTGATACTCGGCCTCAGCGGCGCGGCGAGCCTCTGCTACTTCAGCAGTCTTCCTGCTGTAATCGGCTTGGCGCTGATAGCCGGCCAGCAGTTCGTCGCGGGTGACCGCCACCTCTTTGCCGTCGATCTTGACGGTGTAGGTCTCCGGTTCCGCTTCGGGCTGCTCGGGCTGTTCGGGCGCGTCGCCGTCTTCGTCCTCGCCCTCGTCGGGCGGGGTTCCCGGCCCCGGCTCCGGGATCTCTTCCGGTTCCGGGCTCGGGTTCGGGTTCTGAGAAGCGAACTTCCCAGATTGATCGCGCGGCTTCTGGGGTGCCGGGTTGTCTTCCCGATCCAACATGCCGCTGATCAAATCCACGGGGTCGGGCGCAGAGGTTCCTTCGCTCCCGGCGGCCGGGTTGGCGCTATCCATATCCATGCTGTCTCTCGTGGTAGGCTAGGGGTTGGTAATGCCAGCGCGCATTTCGTCCAGGGCGGCGCGAGCCATTTCCCCGTCCTCAAGCGCGGTGTTCAGTTCGGCCCGCACCTCGGCAATCGCCTGCAGGTAGAGCCAGATGCGTTCGCGCATTTCCGGCTGGTCGGCCGGCGAATGGCGCCACTTCATCAGGTATCGGGCGTCGAGCGCTTCGAATGCCGCCACCAGCAGCGGATCGTCGATGTAGGCGCGCGCGCGTTCGGCCGCCGCGACCTTGCGGCGCAGCGCGAGTTCATCGTCGGTCATGTCAGTCAGCGTCCTCAAGCTGGGGTATGGCGGCAAGGCCGAGACGCCCGCGCGCAAGGTCCGCGTAGTCCGGGTTCAGTTCGATACCGACGCAGTGGCGGCCGAGGCTGTCGGCCATCTTGGCTGTCGTGCCGCTGCCCAGGAACGGGTCCAGCACCGTGTCGCCTGGGGCGGACCAAGACGCAATGTGATCGGCTGCCAGTTGCTCCGGGAACCTGGCGGGGTGCGCAACTTTGTCATCGCCGTTGTTGCCCGCCAGAATATCCCACACGTTGCCGCGCATTACCTCCCGATCACCATCGGGAACGTATAGCGTCTTACTCCTATGCAGCGCCCCGTTAGCCCTCACGCGGCTGCCGCCGGACTTCTTCCCAAATCGGCCGGCCCCAAGACGGTTAACGGTTTTCGGCCGGCCTTTGGACAGCACGAACATGTATTCGAACTGCTGAAAGTAAGCGTAATTGCTGCCGCAGGCTCCGCAGCCCATCTTCCGGTAAATCATCGTGTCGTGCAGGCTGAAGCCGCACACGTCTTTGAAGTGCAGCGCCTGCCGAAAGCTGGTTCCGGTTTCGCTGCCCTTGACCGTCGCGTCTCCGACCACCCACACGACGACGCCGCCCGGCTTGGTGACGCGGTACAGTTCAGCGGCTATGGCTTCGAAGTCGAATGAGTAGCCGCCGTATTTGCGTAAATTGTCATAGGGCGGACTGGTCACCGTCAGGTCAATGCTAGCAGCCGGCAGCGTCGCCAGCATGTCGCGGGCGTCGCCGGTCAGGATGGTGACTGTCATGCCGCTTACTGGATCTGCTGTGGTGGTTGCATCTGCGCCTGGGTAAGCTGCGCCTGCTGCTTCATGGCTTCGCGATCCCGGTCCACGGCGGCACGAATAGCCGCGATGTTGACCTGGGCACCGTACTTCGCCTGCAATTCCGCCGCCTTGAGGCTGATGTCCGCGTCGAGCTTGTCGCGCTCGCGGTCATCGGCGCGCATCATCTTCTCCCGCTCCAGCGCCAGCTTGCCCTGCTCAACCTGCATGGTGACCTGGAGCATCATCATGTTCGGATCGGGCTGCTGCTGTTGCGGCTGCGGCGGTTGCTGCGAAGGATCTCGGAAGTACTGGTCGACGTTTTTCAGCCCTGCGATTTTCACAAGCTGGGCGAGGGTATGGTAATACTCCTGCGGCGACACCAGACCGCCATATCCGCCGTTCTGAATGATGCCTTCCTGCGTCGCCTGGATTTGGGCGAGGATGCCGAGCTGCTCGGTTTTATTGCCGGTCCCGAGCCCGACCTCCGTCGTCAGGTCCATGTTGCCGTTCCAGGAACGCGGGTCCATTTCGACCCAGGTGTTCCGCAGCCGGACGACGCGGCTCTTCTGCTGGTAGCGCGTGACGAGCTGGAGGATGAGGCTGAACGCGCGCTTCACCCCCGTCTCCGCGAACACCCTGCAGATCAGTTCAACGCGCTGTTGAGCGGCGGATTGCAGGGCCGCAACGCCGGTGGCGGTCTGTGCAGCGGCGGCCCCGCCCTTCAACACGTCGGCATCGATGCCTTGGGACAGCTTTGAAACGCCGCTTCGCCCCTCAAGTACCCTGTCCACGTACTCA